>DATCXA010000474.1:0-3979 GCA_036566085.1 Propionibacteriaceae bacterium | reverse complement strand
CGGGATCGGCAGCCCGGCGGGCTGGAAGCCCTCGGCGTCGGTGCCCTCCATCCCTTCCGGCCGCTCCAGGTACACGAAGTGCTGCAGCGCCGCCTCACCGCAGGGGAGCAGGCGAAACTGCACCCCGGGCGGATACCCCTTCGCCTGATGCGGCATGTGGGGCCGGCTCACATAAGGGGCAGACCCGACTGCCGTGAGCAGGTTCTGCACCACGGCCCAATGCAGCATCTCCTCGCGGGCTATGTCGAGGAGCACCCGGCGCCAACGCTCGACGACCTCGAGCTGATCGTCCCGAACGCCTGGACCTGCAGTGCTCTTCAGGCTGAACGCGGCGTAAAGGTATTCACACATCACGGCGTGCTCAAGCTCAGCAGCCTGACAGAGAAGATAGGTCAGCTCCTTGCGATCTTCCACCACGATGGCCGGCTCTCCCCGCATAGGAAAAAAGGTATCGACGGCGGTGGCTGTGGCCAATGGCGAGTACTCGAGCAGATGCTGGCGGGAGGTGACTGAGCTGGAAAGCCAGTGACACCGAGCTGGCCGGAGCGTAACTGGCCAACGCCGCGGCTGGGCCGCCGTTATTGCGGACTAAGGCCGCAGCACGTGCAGTCAGGGTGAGGAACTCGACGGCCACACACGCGAGCGGCCGGACTGGTCGATGCGATTCCGCCTGCGGTTAGGTTCCGGTACGCAGGGTGTTCGCGTACTTCTTCCATGGCCGGTCGATCAGGAATGGGTAGAGCATCCGCACCGGGACTGGCAGGAAGCCCTTCATGTAGGCGCGGTCGGCCTCGTCGAGCGGGTCAAGGATCATCCCGAAGGCGATGCGTCTCTTGTTACCAGGCATCTGGGCGAGCCCATGCTTACCCAAGGCGTCCCACTCCTGCTGCGTGAGCGTCACAGCAGCGAGCGGGACGACGTTCTGCTCCTCATCGTCGAGGTGTCGCTGGGCTACCACATTGAGCTGGTCAAGCGCTGCCGCCAGCGCCTCCCCGGTCTCGGCGGACGGCTGTTCGCGCCAGGTCGCGCACGCCGCCGACGCGGCGTCCAGCGCCGTCCGGATAAGTTGGTGCTCGTGCTCGACTTCTTCCGTCATCGGCGCCTGCTCGGGCACACGCTCGATGAGCTTCGGGTACAACAGCTCGTCTTCGCTCTCGTGATGGATGTGCAGCGCCGCGATGCCGAAATCGATGTGATCGGCCAGGAACCTCACCCGCCCTGGTGACGGCGTCGGTGCAGCGCGGATCAGCCTTGCGGATTCGGTGTACCCGTGCGGAAGGTGCGGTGGATGATCGCCATGTCGCGCACATCGATCTGCCGGTGGCGACGACGGCGGGGATTCCGTATTCGCGGGCCACCCGGGAGGCGTGCGCAGCGAGGCTGCCACCGTCGGTGACGGCGCCGGCTGCTCGGGCGAACAGACATCGCAGTCGCCGTCGGTGTACTCGGCACCGATATCGTCCTGCTCACCCTAGGCATCACCGGCCTTGCCCCGACCCGGAGCTCATCCGCGCTGGCTACCTCGCCATGGGGCTACTCGCGGACGCCGTCCTGCTCCCGCCGGCGCTAGCGGTGCCCATCACCGGAATCCTCCTAGCCCTCGAACACGCCGGGGGCTGGCGCAGCACTGGTGGTGATCGTCAAGCTGGTGCTCACGATCGGTCTGGCTACCGCAGCAGTCTTGGTGCTGCGGCCGCGTTGAACCGCGCCGCAGCTCAGGTGCTCTTGGTGCCCATGGCCGAGTTGCCCACCACGGGAATCGGCCCCACCGGCATCGCGGTGACCCTGGCGCCGTTGGGCGCGCTGCCGGTGCTTGTTACCACCGTGACCCTGGCGGTCTTCAAACCCTGGGCGATTCCAACGCACTGACCGCGGCCATCTCTTGCTTCGTCACCCTCCGACGCGGGCGAAATCTGGTGTACGAGCGCGCGGGCTACCGCAGCTCCTACTCCCCCAAGGAGCTGATCAATTCATCAACGCGGAGATCTTGATAACCGCGGGGGCCGTTCGGGCTCTGACGAACGAAGCGCAGCAGCCGGGGGCGATTGGGGAAGCCGTACAGGCGCTCCTTGGCGATTACCCGGAACGCAAGTGGCCGCTCGGTTGCGCGATGAGATCGCTGCTATGCCTGCACCTGACGAGGTGGTGCCTGCGTTGCTCGATCTCGCGGGCGGTTAGGTGCCGAGGGTCGTTTGCGAGCACACGCGTCGAAAGGGCGGTCCCCGAGCGAGCCAGAGGGGTCGTTATCGAGCACGAGCGCCAAGACGGTCGGCCCCCAAGCGATTCGGGTCAGGCGGTTCGGGTCTGCTGCGGGTCCTCCATCCGGAACCCGACCTTGAGTGTCACCTGAAAGTGCTCTATCTGACCGTCAGCAAGATGACCGCGGATGTCGCTGACCTCAAACCAGTCAAGGCCGCGCAACGTACGGGATGCCCGCTCCACCGCGACGCGGATGGCGTCGTCTACTCCTTGACTTGAGGTGCCAACGATCTCGGACAGGCCGTACACATGACCATTCATGGTCGCGCTCCTTCGGGTGAGTTTGGTGCGACCTTAGCGAGTGGGTGTTATTCGGCGCTGGCCACCGTCGCAACACAGGAAGGTGTCTGGTCCCGGTGTCATCGCCAACAACAAGCTCAAGCCGGCGAACGCAATGATCATGGACGCAGTCATCTGCAAGCCAACCAGATCGACGGCCCGTGCTGCGATCTATTCCATCGGCTGGCCAGGGCGGTACGTCCGGCGAATCTTGGTACCGGCCGTCTGACCACCGTCGACCGGAATCGTTACCCCAGTGATGAACGAAGCGTCTTCTGAGCAGAGCCAGAGCACGCATGCCGCAACGTCATTCGTGGTCCCGATCCGCCCGAGCGGCACACTCTCAGCTGCCAGCTGCTGCGCGCGTTCGCCAGCCGCCTGCAGATGATCGGTCAGGATTGGGCCGGGCGCGATCACATTGATCCGGATGCCCTGATCGGCGTAGTCGAGCGCAGCCGACCTGCTGAGCCCGATGATCCCCGCTTTGCCGGACACATACGCCGAAAGGTTGCTGACCGCGCCGATGCCCGCAACTGATGCCATATTGATGATCACGCCGCCACCGGAGGCAAGCATGGCTGGGATCTGGTGCTTCATGCCGTAGAAGGTTCCGTTGATGTTGGTTGCTATGCCCAATGAGAAGCCGTCGGACGGGATGTCAGCCAACGGTGCCGGCATCGGCCCGTCCGTGGCATTGTTCACAGCGAAGTCGAGCCGACCAAACTCGTCGATGCAGTGCCCGACCACGGTACGTACGGCATCCTCGTCAGTGACGTCGGCAGGTACTGCCAGCACGCGACCGCCGGCGTTGCGGAGGTCGGCAGCGGTCTTCTCTAGCCTCTCCTCGCTGCGGGCGGTGATCGCGACGGCCGCGCCGGCGTCGACAAATGCAGCCGCGATGCCCGCACCAATGCCTTGGCTGCCACCGGTGATCAACGCCACCCGATCTGTAAAGTCATATTGAAGAGCCATGTCTCTACGCTTACCCGAGGCGGCCCGACAGATCGTCAGGTGTCAGGCGTAATTGGCAGTACGTCGTGTGACGTAGTGACGCCGCGACGGACTCAGCAGTTCGGTCGTCGGCTCGTCAGATTTGGGTTGCGCGATCTGACAGACTGTCTGAGGCGCACGGCAGCTCACGGCGTGGCGCGGGCCTCTAGCTCAATTGGCAGAGCTGCGGACTTTTAATCCGTAGGTTGTGGGTTCGAGTCCCACGGGGCCCACCACTAGGGGAATCGCCGCTAATCAGTGCGGAACCGCTAGCACAGCGCTCCAACAGCGTCTGGTCGGCACCGAGCCTGCCCGAGCTTTCCCTCCTACCTTTGGCACCTCGGTGCAAAGCGCGTACGCGGGCAGCAGGAGCTTCTCCCATTGCCCGCGTACTCGAGCTAGCCGGAACGACCGTGCTACCTAAGGGGCAAGCGCAGCGCAGATGTCTTCA
>DATCXA010000437.1:0-6844 GCA_036566085.1 Propionibacteriaceae bacterium | reverse complement strand
CGATGGTCGGCTGGCGGGTACCAACCCAACCAAGATCATGTAGCGCATCTGCCTCCGGTGAGCCCTCGATCACTTGCGCCAGCACAGGAATCTCGTGATCAATTGCAAAGGCAATGATTCGCTCGGCAGCCTCTGGTATCGATACCCCTGGATCACCGACGGCATGGCAGGAGTTGGCACGTCCGGTGAAACCGCGTCCAGCCCGGAGCGTCCACTCTCCGAGGGGCTCGTGCCAAGCCAACCAGCCCCGGACGGTGTGCCGCTCCACATCGTGGGCGGAGATCCGCCGAGGGTCCGGACCACCGGCTGCGGCGGGCGCATGGCGGGCGGCAATGATCATGGACCTTTGGATGGTTTGGGATGCCGAGCCGACAGCGCCGAGGCGTACGGTCGTTGCATCCAGCGCTTCGATCCAGCCAATGACGTCGGTCGCTTCACCGCCAGGCAACCAGTACCTCACCACCCACCGCTCGTTTTGGAGTGCGCCCGCAAGCGGATCGGGTCTCTGTTCAGCCACCAGACCCGCCCTTCCTCCATGGACCTCGGTGAGGAATGCTTCCGAGAGGCGTGATACTAGGCGATGAATATGCGTTGCTCGCCACTGGCGGGAAAAGGACAAGCAAAATCGAGGAGCGACACCCATGACGTACGTCATTGCCCAGCCATGTGTGGACCTAAAAGACGGCGCCTGCGTTGAGGAATGCCCGGTCGATTGCATTTATGAGGGCAAGCGAATGCTCTACATCCACCCTGACGAGTGCGTCGACTGCGGCGCTTGCGAGCCAGTGTGCCCGGTGGAGGCAATCTTCTACGAGGATGACACCCCAGAGGAGTGGAAGGAGTACTACAACGCCAATGTTGATTTCTTCTCCGACCTCGGTTCCCCGGGCGGTGCCGCAAAGCTCGGTGCGATCGACAAGGACCACCCGCTGATCGCAAGCTTGCCGCCGCAAGAACACGACGAGTGATCACTGGACCATGTTGATCGAGGGTCCGCCGCGGCGTAGCGGGCTCGCAGCGGAGCTCCCGGACTTTCCCTGGGACACGATCGCGACTGCCAGAGCAACCGCGGAGGCCCATCCCGGTGGCATTGTCGATCTTTCGGTGGGAACCCCCATCGATGCCACTCCAGAGCTAGCGACCAGGGCCTTGTGCCGGGCGGCCAACAGCCCCGGATACCCCTTCACGGCAGGCACTCTTGCGTTGCGCCAGGCGATCGCCTCCTACCTCACGCGGCGCTGGGGGGCTGACGGCCTTGCTCCAGATGACACATTGCCCGTCATCGGTACCAAGGAATTAGTTGCGTGGCTGCCGACATTGCTCGGCCTTGGGCCTGATGATCTGGTCGTCTACCCGACGATGGCATATCCGACTTACCTCGTGGGCGCCAAGATCGCCGGCTGCCGCGCAATTGCCTGCGATAACCTCGACCAGCTTGGCGCCGCGGAGCCGGCGCTGATCTGGATTAACTCACCGTCCAATCCGACTGGCCAAATCCTCGATCTTGATGCGCTCAAGTATCGGGTGGCCTGGGCTCGTGAACGTGGCGCCCTGGTTGCGTCTGATGAGTGCTACGGGGAGTTCGGTTGGGAGGCGGAGCCGATCTCGGTGCTGCATCCTTCGATCAACGGTGGTCGACATAATGGGCTGCTCGCTGTCCACTCGCTCTCCAAACGCTCGAACGTGGCGGGCTACCGCGCCGGCTTCATTGCCGGTGATCGAGATGTGGTGGCAGATCTGCTCTTGATCCGCAAGCACGCGGGGATGCTAGTTCCTCGTCCGGTGCAAGAGGCGATGATCGAGCTGCTCGATGATCATGATCATGTGGAGCAACAGCGGAAGCGGTATCTCCGGCGGCGGACCATGCTGCGACCGGCCCTGGAAGCGGCGGGCTTCCGAATCGAGTACTCGGAGGGGGCCATCTACTTGTGGGCCACCCGTGACGAGGAGTGCCATGCTTCAGTGGATTTCCTGGCTCGTCTGGGAATCCTGGTTGCGCCGGGAGACTTTTACGGTCCGGCCGCGCGTCGCCACATACGCGTTGCCCTGACAGCGACGGACGAACGAGTCGCCGCAGCCGCTGCCCGCCTGGTTAGCAGTCCCCATCTCGGACCGCTCGCATCTGCCTGAAACCTACGTTCACCTACCTTGCAGACGTTCTGCATACGTTGCAACCTGTGCAGGCGTCAGCAACCTACGTCCACGTAGCTTTCGTCAGGTCACTGAGAGGGCCCGCGAACCGTGATTTCAACGCGCTTGCTCTGGAGCGTCGGCGAGGCCTCCTGCCAATCAGGAAGGTTGAAGTCTTGGGTCTGCCAGGACCGATTTTTGATCTTCACGGTTGTCACGCCGTACAAACTGGCATTCGCCACGGCATAGTGCGCGTACGCCCAAGCCCGCCGGGTGCTACCGGCACGAATGGTGATCATTGATCCTTCGGCGGAATCGTCGACATTGCCAAACGTCTGCTGCAAAGAACTGCGCAGACCCTTGGTGTCTCCAGCGGTGCCACTGCGGTCCAGACAGCTGAATCCCGCCGGTGATTGACCGGTCAGCGCACTGGCGAGCACTCGGGCATCTGTTTCATGATCGTTATAGGCCTCCGGATGTCCACTTCGCTGGACTTTTTGGGCAACGTCGTTGATGTCGTCGGTCTGCCAATTGTTGATCTTGACTAGTGCGTCGTAGAACTTTCCGGCCGCGTAGTCCGGATCCATCAGTTGTTTCTTGGTGCCCCAGCCCTGGGAGGTACGTTGCTGGAACAGGCCGACCGAGTCCCGGTCACCGTAGTCCAGGTTACGGATTCCGGTTTCCTGGTACGCCGTGGCGATGGCGATGGAGGCCGCCCGTGGTGGCAGCCCCCGGAGCACCGCAACACCGGCGATGATCGAGGCAAAGTGCGCTTGTTCAAGATCAACGACCGCGGATTTGTTGTTAGCGGTAGCGACACATCGTTGCTGACCTGGCACCGGTTCGGTCAGATTGCGGGAGCGGAGCAGCCAGAAAGCCCCGACACCGCCAGCAATCAACAGGATTAACGCGAGGACGAGACACCCCAGAGCGCGCGTAGTTTTGGATCGCAAATGCGACTCAGTTCGCGTGCAGCTCGGCGTTCAGCTGGACACCGCCAGCTTCCCGGCGGCGCGTCTCGACGGCGCCGGTCACCGAGTTGCGAATGAAAAGCAGGCCGTTCTTGCCCGACAAGGAACGAGCCTTGACCACCTCGCCGCCTGGCAGCGTCACCTTTGTGCCAGCCGTCACATAAAGACCAGCCTCAACGACGCAGTCGTCACCCAATGCGATCCCGATACCGGCGTTGGCGCCGATGAGGCACCGTTCACCGATCGAGATCACTTCGGTGCCACCGCCGGACAAGGTGCCCATGATCGACGCCCCACCGCCAATGTCGGAGTCGCGACCAACGACCACGCCGGCAGAGATTCGGCCCTCTACCATCGATGTGCCCAAAGTGCCCGCGTTGAAATTGACGAAGCCTTCATGCATCACCGTCGTGCCCTCCGCGAGATGAGCGCCTAGACGGACTCTGTCGGCGTCGGCAACGCGTACGCCGGTCGGAACGACGTAGTCGACCATCCGCGGAAACTTGTCAACGCCGAAGATGGTGAGATGTCCGCCCCGGGACCGTAGCCGGGTGCGGACCCTTTCGAAGCCCTCAATGGCACACGGGCCGGCTGAGGTCCATACGACATTCGGAAGCACACCGAACAGGCCGTCCAGATTGATGTCGCGTGGCCTGGCCAGCCGATGACTGAGCAGGTGCAGCCGCAGGTAGGCATCGGAGGTGTCGGCCGGCGGTACCTCGAGGTCGATGTGGACCAGGACAATCTCAGTGCGGACCTCGCGAGCCTCGTCATCGACAACTGCAGAGATGAGTGCCGGTGGGGCGGCACTGTCATCAGCTGCACCTAGCCGTGGCGTGGGGAAATAGGTATCCAGCACTTGACCAGAGACATGAATCGAGGCAAGGCCCCATCCCCATGCTGCTCGGAGGGGTGCCCCAGGGTCGAGCACATGAGCGGCGTCAGTCATGGGCCCGAGCCTACCGACGCTGTAAGGTGCCGCTCGTGTCTTCGCCTCTGGACATTGACGGCGATATCGTCCAGCTGCTTCGGGCGTTGATCGATGTCGAGTCGGTCAGCGGCAACGAAACCGAGATTGCCGACTTGGTGGAGCAGGCGCTCCAGCAGTACGGCCACCTGACTGTGCGGCGAGACGGCAATGTGGTCTTGGCCCGAACCGAGCTTGGCCGCTCGGAGCGTGTCGTCATTGCCGGCCACCTGGATACGGTCCCGGTTGCAGGAAACCTGCCATCGTGGACCGGCCAGGACAGCCAGGGCAGAGAGATCATCTGGGGTCGCGGCGCGTGTGACATGAAGGGCGGTATCGCGGTCCAGCTGTCAGCCGCCGCCGCGCTAGAACGTCCTCGGCGCGACATCACCTGGGTGTTCTATGACAACGAAGAGGTCGAGGAGCATCGCAACGGCCTCAGCCGGATTGCACGTGAGCATCCCCAGGATTTGCAAGGCACCTTCGCGGTTCTGTGCGAACCAACCAATGCGCGGATTGAAGGTGGCTGTCAAGGGACAATGTCGCTCGTAGTCGAGCTGACCGGAATCGCCGCGCATTCAGCGCGAGCGTGGATGGGTCACAACGCCATTCATGATGCTGGCCCGGTGCTGCAGCGTCTGAATTCCCACCAGTCTCGACAGATCGAGGTCGACGGCTTGACCTATCGTGAAGGGCTGAACGCCGTCGCGATCAATGGCGGCATTGCGGGCAATGTGATCCCCGATCGCTGCCTGATCGAGATCAACTTCCGGTTCGCACCCGACAAATCTCCCGCCGAGGCTGAGGCGTACGTCCGCAAAGTTCTGGACGGTTATTCGATTCGCATCCTCGATGTCGCCGCTGGTGCCAGACCAGGTCTGGATCAACCGGCGGCGGCAGAATTCCTTCGCGCGGTCGGCGGTGAAGCGACGGCCAAGCTGGGGTGGACTGATGTGGCGCGGTTCAGCTCGATGGGCATCCCAGCGGTCAACTTTGGGCCGGGCGACCCCACCAAGGCGCACGCCGACGATGAGTTTTGCCCGGCGGACGACGTCGTTGCCTGCCGCGACGCGCTGATCCGCTGGCTGAGCTGAGCACAGTCGGCACCAGGGTAAGAAGGTGGCATGGCGGAGGAACCCGAACGTCTATTGGTGCAAGGACCCGTCGTACGCGGGGAACGGACTGCGCCGCACTCCACAACCGACCAGCGACTGCTAGAAAGTCGCGGTGCCACCGACTGGGTCCACACCGATCCATGGCGAGTGCTGCGGATCCAGTCCGAATTCATCGAGGGCTTCGGCACGTTAGCCGAGCTCGGCCCGGCGGTCAGTGTTTTCGGCTCGGCCCGTACGCCTCGTGATCATCCCCTCTACGGCACCTCCGAGCGCCTCGGCGCCAAACTCGCTCGCGCCGGTCTCGCGGTGATCACCGGCGGCGGCCCCGGGATCATGGAGGCGGCCAACAAGGGCGCCGCCGAGGCCGGCGGGATCTCGGTCGGTCTGGGCGTTGAGCTGCCCTTCGAGTCCGGACTCAATCCCTACGTCAATCTGGGCATCAACTTCCGGTACTTCTTTGCGCGCAAGACCATGTTCGTCAAGTACGCCCAAGGCTTCGTGGTAATGCCTGGTGGCTTCGGCACTCTGGATGAGCTTTTCGAAGCGTTGACTCTGGTGCAGACCCAGAAGGTCACCTCATTCCCCGTTGTGCTGTTGGACACCGAGTATTGGAGCGGGCTGATCAACTGGCTACGCCGCGGGCCTCTCGAGCGAGGGATCATCTCAGTCACCGATCTCGAGGCCTTCACCGTCACTGACGACGCCGACGAAGCGGTGGCCGTCATGCTGGCAAACCAGCCGCGGCTCGACCCACCGCGCCGTCCTGAATAGTTCTCGAGCCGGGCGAGCAATTGACACGGCGCAAGCGCCCTTGAGAACCGTGCAAACATTCACCCATGGAGTGGTTGATCGCCGTCGTCGCAGTCGCGGCATTGGGAGTCGCGGCGATGGCGGCTGCGGGAGGAATGGGACAGATGAGTCGAGACCCGGTATACGACACATATCGCCAAGACCTCCCGACGGGCGGCGCCCTCACCGCAGAGGAGCTGAGAAACGTACGCTTCGGTGTCACACTGCGTGGCTATGCGATGGGTCAGGTCGACGACTTGCTGGACCGGCTTGCCCTGGAGATTGCCGAGCGTGATGCATTGATCGCGGAGTTGGCTGAGGGCGCGACCGTCTCGCAACGCCTCCAGGAGTCAACTACATCGGCGCGAGCGGCAGAACAGGCAGGCGCGGATGATCAGGGGGGATCGCGTGGCCTCCGCTCACCGGCGGTGCCTCCGCGGTCAATGGTTGACGACGGCCAATCGGGTCGCTGAGTAGGACACCAGGTGAGCGTGCGGCTCGAGGTCTCCGCCGAGATCGACGCACCCGTGGCCGCAGTCTGGGAGGTGCTCATCGACTGGACTGGCCAATCCCGCTGGATTCCGCTGACAACGGTCCAGATCACCAGCGACCGTCATGTCGGCCTTGGCGTACGAGCTGAGGCGCTCTCGGGCCTCTGGCTTGGTCGGCTTCCCCTTGGTCTACTGGACCGCTTCATAGTGACGGGCTGGGCTCCTCCCGCTACTGAAGTGGCAGAGCTGGAGATCTTGCACCTCGGTCCATACTTCACCGGGGAGGGTGTCTTTCGATTGACCGGTCACGACGATAAGACCACTGTCCGCTGCATTGAGGCGTTCTCGCTGCCCGGCGGCCGGGCGATTGAATGGCTGGCG
>DATCXA010000436.1:0-4875 GCA_036566085.1 Propionibacteriaceae bacterium | reverse complement strand
GGTGGCCGCCCGCCGGCCGACCAGGAACGCCAAACCCAGCGGGATCGCGGTCAACGCGTCGGCGACGTTGTGCAGCGTGTCACCCAGCAACGCCACCGACCCGGAGAACACCACCACCACAGCCTGCACAGCCGCGGTGGCCCCCAGCCCGGCCAAGGAGATCCACAGGGCGCGCATCCCCTGGCGGCTGGCCCGCATCGCCTCATCGACCGTGTCAGCCGAGTCATGCGAATGCGGGGTGATCACATGCCGAATGCGATGCCACCGCCGGCCATCATGACGGTCACCGCCATGGTCATGGCCGTGGTCGTGCGGGTGCTCGTGGCCGTGCGGGTGGTCGTGCGGGTGGTCGCGTCGGGTCGACATGCCGGTGTCCAATCGTGGGCTGGACGGGCTGACGGACCCGCACATAATATGTGCTCATGTGCGCACGCGACAATGGTGCAACTACCAGCCACCTGCAACAACAACTCCCGCCAGGTGAGCAGATCGAGGTGGCCACCACCGCGCTGCGGATGCTGGCCGATCCGACCCGGCTACGACTGCTGTGGCTGCTGCGCGACACCGAGATGGACGTGGCTGGTCTCACCGCCGCCACCGGTGCCGCCCGCCCGGCGGTGTCCCAACACCTGGCCAAACTCCGACTGGCCGGGCTGGTCGCAGTCCGCCGCGACGGACGCCGCGCCTTCTACACCGCCCGTGGCCGGCACGTACGCCGCCTGGTCGACGAGGTACTCGCCGCCACACACCACCACCTGACCGGCGCCACAGACCACGACTGACCAAGCCGAACCCCGGATCCAGGGGTTTGGCCACGTGGTGCCCAGACTCAGAACAGGCACCGCCCGTCACCCGGCGCGGGAATCGCCACTGGACAAGATCACAACACTCTCGCGCCAAATACCCGTTCCTGGAGCGTGCCGTCTGGCACCAACGAGTGGTGGTCGCGCGACCGCCATTCCGGGGGTCACACCAGGGTCGTAAGGCGTCGTAACGCTGTCGTGGGACGTCGTGGGGTGGGCGTTGGGGTAATGCGATCGGGTGATCCATAACGGCGTGGGTGCCTGGGGTGGTCGGGGTGGGGTTAGGGTCGCGGCCTGGTCATTGGGGGGGTCAGGAAAGGGACCTCATGGGCAGCGTGGCATCGGGTCCTCCATCATTGCTCACCCTACGCGGCAGGGAACGGATGGGCCATCTTATGCGATGTGCAGTTCTCGGTACGTCGCAAGAACTTTCCTGACAGCATCTGTGACGGGTGGTTCACCAGCCAACGGTGTCCACAGGTAGGCATCGTGCTCGTGCAGTTCGATCGGCTCGGATGCCGTCACATCTACCGCGAAGTTGAATTGTCGGCTCTGCTGGCCGCTGCCAGATGTGTAGGTGAAGTGCCCAAGATAGTCCCGTAGGCCCGAGACGTTGAGCCCGGTTTCCTCCCTTACCTCCCTGGCCAGTGCAACGTCGAGTGTTTCGCCTGTCTCGACCTTGCCACTCGGCAACTCGAAGATGCCACCCATGAAATCACCCTCAGGCCGCCTCAGGAGCAGGACTCGGCCACCATGCTCCACCACTGCACCGACGACAAACTGCTCCACGCCGTCGTCTTTCGCTTCGGCGCTGAGCCGTTCGAGCAAAGAAGTGTCAATCATCGGATCATCCTATCAGCTCACGATAATTTTCAGTTACCTTGCAGAATGCCTCGATATAGCGATCTACGAGGATTAGATCCTCTTCGCGGTGCCACACAGGAAGCTTGAGTGTATTGCGGTGAATCTCTTCGGCTCTTGGGAAATCGCCAGCCGCGTAACTGAACCTTCCTTCGAGGTGAGGAAACAGCAGGCCCGGCTCCTGGAAGAGCGGCAGCAGATTCAGCGGGCACGTCGAACCGGGACGGTCCACCTCCCGACAGCCCTCCGCGCGTAGCGCCTCGTAGAACCGGTCAATATTCATCCCGTCGAGTTCCTCGGTCCTGTATTGCAGAACAAGCCCATACCAGGACGGGCGAATTTCCGGGCGGAGCTGCGGTACGGCGATCCCCGGGAGGCCACCAAGTTGGTCGCACAGGTAAGCGGCGATGCGCTCACGCCCCGCAAGGTATTCCTCCAGATGCCCGAGCTGGTCGGCCGCGATGCTCGCGGCCAGAGGATGAATGCGGTGCTTGAGTCCCATACCAGTCACGGCATAACGAGCAAGCGAGTAACCGGAAGGCAACTCGTTCCGACAGCGCTTGTTGTACTGACCGTGGAGAAGTGTGCGGTAGTACACGTCAGGGTCATCAGTGAGGACAAAACCGCCTTCACCTGCTGATAGCGGCTTTGGGCCGTTCATGCTGAATGCTGCCGCTCTACCGAAGGTCCCGACCTTCTGCCCTGCCACACTTGCTCCGTGGGCGTGCGAGGCATCCTCAAGTAGATTCAGGTCATGCTCGTCCGCCAACGCCCGCAGACTTCCGACCTCGGCAGGCGTGCCCCACATGTGGGTGGTGATGATGGCTGATGTCCGTGTGTTGATGCGCCGGGCAACGTCCTGCGGGTCGAGGTTTCCATTGGAGTCACAGTCGGCCAGCACCGGTGTCGCACCCAGGTGCAGTAGCGGCGTCACTGTGGCGAAGAACGTGTAGGCGGGCACGATGACCTCATCCTGTGGCCCAACCCGGCACGCCGCGTACATGGAGTACAACGCGGCCGTGCCCGAACTGGTGAGTACTGCGTACCGTACCCCGTGGTATTCAGCGAGTTCCTTTTCCAGTCGCTCAATAATCCCCGAACGATCGTAGATGGAAATGCTGCTCGCAAGCTGGTTCAGTACGGCGTTGGCCGTACTGTCGGTCAGAGGTGGCCACGAGAAATGCGGATGGCTCTCGGTGATCGTCGGCCTGCCACCAAGCAGGGCCAGGAGCGAAGTCACAGGAACTCCTTGGGATTGACGTAGGCGTGCGCCTTGGCGGACTCGTAGCATGCAGCTATGAAACTCATGTGCGGCAGGTTCTCCTTCGGACCACTGGAGTTCGGGCGTGTGCCCTCGATCACGCGGCAGAAGTGGTCGATTTGACTGGTTGCCGCCGCCGGCCATGCCTGCTCGCGCGACAGTGATTCAATCACTTCTCCATTATTCGCGAGTCGACGAATCCGACCACGTTCCGGATGTACCATGCCCTTGCTACCGACCAAACGGATTTCCTCCGTCTTGGGACCGATGAACCGCGAAAGAAGCAGTGATCCGTACAGACCACTGTCATAAGCGAAGTGGATAAGTGCGGTATCCTCGGCGTCATACCTCCGATCAGGTCGTGCGCTGACCGAGATATCTGCAAGCACTCGGTCAGGCAACCCGAAGTACCACAGGATCATGTCAATCAGATGATATCCCATATCGATGACGCAGCCGCCACCCGCTTTAGCAGTCATACCGCGCCAGCCTTCGGACGGATCGTCAACGTGGAGCGTGTACTGGGCGTCCGCGACGAAAGGCGTACCAATCTGATCGGCAAGCTGCGTGAAACTGGCGTAGATGGGATTGAATCGGCGTTGCAGCGTCACCATAAGCTGAATTCCCGCGCACTCGCAGATGTCCACGAGAGCCTGCGCTTCCTGCATGTTGGTAGCGAACGGCTTCTCTTTCAGTACATGGACGTTATGCTCCGCAGCCGTCTCGATGACCGTGCGTCCAACATAATGGGGTACGGTTACGATGACGAGGTCCAGAGCCTCATCCTTGAACATCTCACGACAGTCGGTGTAGCCCTGGACTCGGTGCAGGTACTGCTGCTCACGGACGACCTCGGGACTCTCGTCGCAGACAGCAACGAGTTTCGCCCCGTCCGAGGCAAGCAGTCCCGGAATGTGGTCTTCAAGTGCTTGCTTCCCCAGGCCAACGACACCCGCTCGAAGCTTCATGCGACGCTCCTGCCCAAGGTCGATGATCCGCCGATACCCGCCGCATGTACTACCTCCGACAGGAGTCCGTCCCGGCGGAACGCGTGGCCCGGATCATCTTCGCCTCCAACGAATAAGATGCCAACCGACCCCGTCGCGACGATCAACTGAAAGGACCTACAGGTGTGTCGTCGGTGGCCTTCAACGGTCATGGAAACACCTTGGTCCGATGAGGACGGAGACCACGGCCACCCCCATCGCTTACATCTGCGTCGGAGTCATGCGAGACGGTGTCGGTCGATTACTCTGGTGAGGATCATTCCTCGCGTCATCCAGCGTCGACATGATGGGAGACGCATATCGATATGTGTGCCGCGTATACCGCCATCAGCAGGATGGGTAGATCCTCGTGAAGTATGTCGGTAAGATCCCGGCTCCTGAGCCACAGGGGGCTCCTCAGTGACGACTGCCCGTACGCCACGGTACTGCCGATGTGGGCGGCCGTTGGCGCGTGACAACAACGGCGCCCGTTGCTCAGCTTGTGTCGCATCCGACCGCAGCCAACGTGACACGGCGCCCGAGGTGCCGACCGACTTCTGGGACGAGTCGATAGTGCGGGATGCCTTGCTCGACCGACACATGGGCAGAGTCATCCGAGCATGGCGTACCCACCCCCACCACGGCCGGCGGTCCATCCCCCAAGATCGGGTAGCGTCGTGGGCGGGCATCACGCAGGCGCAACTGAGCCGCATCGAGAACGGACCCCCACTGGTCCACCTCGATCGGCTCATCCAGTGGGCTCGTGTGCTGCACATCCCGCCCGCGCGGTTGTGGTTCGCACTACCGACCGGTGACACCACCGGTCGGCCGAGTCACGAGGAGGACAGCGTGAAGCGGCGCAACTTCCTGGCAACCACCGTCGAGACGTTCTTCGTGCACGCCTACATCGTCCCCATGCCCGACAACGACGCGGGGTCGTGAGGGGGGTCGTTAGGCGGCGTGG
>DATCXA010000433.1:0-3905 GCA_036566085.1 Propionibacteriaceae bacterium | reverse complement strand
TTCCATGACTGTGTGTCGCCCCAGTTGTTTTGAAGTCCTGCCCAGAAATCACTTATGCGACGACCAGAGTGGCCGAATGGATTGTCCATGTCCGCTCTGTCAAACATAGCTGCGATCCATTGCCAGTCCCACGCCACATTGTCGCTGACGAACACCGGTCGCTCATTGCCACCGACTTTTTTCAGCCATGCCGCAAATAATTCGGCTATTTCTTTATCGGTGGCAACTTGTTTTCCGATGAGCGGTACGGCCGGATTGTTTGGATCCGGTTCTCCCTCAAATAAAACTCCATGAAAGGCCTTGCGGCTGGGTTCGTGCACCGCTCCAAACTCTGTCATGATTCCATTGACAGGGCTTCGGCCTCGCGCTTCCACATCGACGAATATCCAGTTACTCATCGTCTTCTTTCCTGGGGTCTTGTTCATGGAACCTATCAAAATGAGCCCAATGTGCTTATCTGGCTTGGAGAGTGCGCGAAACCCGATCAGACCCAAGTCGGTGGCGTGAGGCTTCGAGCTCATCTGCATTGAGTGATAGCCTCGCGCCGCCATGCAGATCGTGCCGCCCGCAGCCTTCTCCGCCAGCATTGAGCTGGACGGACTGCCGGTGCTGGTCTGTGGCGGTGGACCTTCCGCGTTGTCAGTGATTCGGGGCTTGCTGGACTCTGGTGCTGTGGTGACGGTGGTTGCGCCGGAGATCGGGGCGACAGTGGCCGACCTGGCAGCACGCGGACTGTTGATCATGCGTCGCCGTCCCGCTGCACCCGACGATTTCCGCGGAGCGGCTCTGGTCGTGCCCGCTACGGGTCTTGCCGAACGTGACCGGCTGATTGCGAACGCCGCTCGTGATCATGGTGTGCCAGCGGTATCACCCTCTCCGGTGGCCATGAAGCGGCCTGCTGGAGTTGGCACGGTCATCTTGGTCGGCGGCGGCCCGGGGGACCCCGGCTTGCTGACTGTCGCCGGGCTGGAGGCGATCGCGGAGGCTGACGTGATTGTTTGTGATCGGCTCGCCCCCCTGGCAGCGTTGCAGCATGCACGGCCGGAGGCGGAGATCATCGAGGTCGCCAAGATCCCGCGCGGCGCCTACACCTCGCAGGAGCGCATCAACGAGATCCTCATCGAGCACGCATCGGCCGGCAAGACGGTGGTACGCCTTAAGGGTGGAGACCCCTTTGTCTTCGGCCGTGGCGGTGAGGAATGGCAAGCCTGTGCAGCCGCGGACATTCCGGTCACGATAATCCCAGGCGTCACCTCGGCGACCGCGGCCCCGGCGCTTGCGGGCGTGCCGCTTACCCACCGCGAGCTGACCCAGGGTTTCACGGTGATCTCCGGACATGCGGCACCGGGCGATCCGGGATCAACACTTAACTGGGAGGCATTGGCTACCGCCAATACGACATTGGTGATCATGATGGGTGTGGCAACACTGCCGGCGATCACTACCGAGCTGATCAAGCATGGGCTTGCCGCCGAGACTCCCGCCATGACGGTCGCCGACGCCGGCATGCCAAGCCAGCAATCCATACGCGGCACCCTTGCAGACATCGCTGACCACACCAAAGATGCGGGCATTAAGCCGCCAGCCATCATCGTGATTGGCGCGGTGGCGGGATTTAGTCCGACTCCGCTAACACGTGACTCAGCAGAGCCGCCGATCAACTGAAACTGGGGATGCCGTGCCATTCCTTAGAATTGCTGGACTGGGCTGTCAGGAGGTGAATGCATGGCAACCACTAAGAGTCGGCGGCTCGAGCTCCGGATCGATGAAACGACAGACCGCATGATCGGCTTGGCTGCTCGGGTGATGCATACGCCCAAGTCGGCATTCGTGGCCGGTGCTGCCCGTGAGGCTGCAGAGAAAGTGATCGCGCGCACCGACGTGACTATCTTGGCGCCGGAGGTCTTCGACGCGATGATGGGCTCCGTTGATCGCCCGGATCCGTCGGCGGAACTTGCGGTGCTGGCCGAGCTGCCGAGGGGCATCCGTCAGTGACTGATGGTACGTATGGTGCTGGGAAGCTGACTTCGGAGTTGAACGTTGGTCTCCGCTGAGGCGAATTTTCGGGGCTGAGGCTTCAGTCGGACTCCGCCAACACGTGAATCAGCAGAGCCGCCGACCAGCTGAAGCTGCGGGTGCCGTGCCCTCGGCCGGTCAGCGGATGAAAGTATTCCCGGAAGCCCGACTTCGCGACCAGGCCAACAAGATCATCGTCGAGTCGCTCAGCGAGCTCCTTGTGTCCATGAACCTCAAGTCCACGCGCCACGAGCCAGGTGGTGTTCAGCCAGGTCGGGCCGCGCCAATAACGCCGGGGCTCATGACGTACGTCGGTCAAATCGAAGCTTGGTACACCATGCACGTCAGCTGCCCCAATGCGAAATGCCTCCCCGGTAGCCGTTCCAACCAGGGCGGCCGCTACCTCTGCCGGCAGACCCGGCAACACCAGCGGGATCAGCCCGGCCACCGTACGGTCGGGCAACTGCCGACCCGACCGCTCGTCCCGCGCCAGAAATTGCCGGTGATCCTCACTCCATAACCGATCCACCATTGCTGCGGTGATCCGCGCGGCTTCCGCTAGGTGTGGCGCCTCATCTCGGCCGAGCCGACGGGCGACCTCGGCGAGCGCCAGCTCTGACCAGGCCCACAGAGCATTGAAGGCCGGGTCGACAACGAGAAACTCAGCTTTTGCGCGTACCCAGTCGTCGTCGTAGCCGTGGTCCCGATACTTCAACATCAGCCGGATGTAGCGCGCATAATCCTGATCAGTCGGCCGCTCTCCGGCGCCGGCGTGGGCCACATCGCGCCTGGTATAGGTGTCGAAGAGGCTGAGATCGGCGGGCACCGCGGTCAGCGGGTGATCCCATGCCGGCGAATTGTCCAGTCCGGTTTCCCACGGATGAACGAGCACAGCCAAGCCGCCCTCGACCGTACGCCGCCGCCGGATGTAGGCATTTTGCTCAACAAGACACGTGTAGGCGCGTTCGGCGAAGCGCAGTCCTTGATCACCTAGCAGCGGAACGATCGACGCGACGGCCACCGCGTGCAGCGGCGGCTGAATGATGCCCGAGGTAGCAATCGGCGGGTGGCCATCGATCGCCGACGACCGCCACACCGACGGGCCGGGAAAGTAGGCGTCGTCGGGTACCGCGGGATTGAAGGCGATCTGCGGAATCCGGCCATCCGCCCACTGGGCGCCGAACAGGCTGAGCAGCTCGGTGGCCGCCCGCCCCGCCGAAATGTGCTGCAGCCCCAACGCGATGAAGGCCGAATCCCAGCTCCACTGATGGGGATACAGACTGCGTGAGGGCACGGTCGCGTGCCCGTGCCAGTTCCGCAGCAGCACCCGGACCGCCTCACGGCGTAGCCCCACAATCTTGGGCCCCAAAAAATTGGACGCAGTACTCAGCACCATGCCGCTTGCCTGACCCGCCGCACGGCGACCGGCAGTACGTCGTCCACCTCGCCCGACAGTCGGCATTCGAAGGCCAGCTCTTTGTCATAGCCGATCGCCCACAGCGCGTCCAAGATCACCGGCCAGTCGATGTGACCCGCACCGGGCTCCAGTCGGTTGCTGTCGCTCAGCTGGACATGTTGGATCCATGGGCCGGCCTCGATCAGTGCCTTCGGCGGATCAGCTTCCTCAATATTCATGTGATAGGTGTCTGCCGCGATGCCGAGATGCCGCGAGCCGATCTGCTCACACAGCGCCTGCGCGTCGGCGAGCGTATTGATCATGTGGTTCTCGTAACGGTTCAGCGGCTCCAGCGCAATGATCACTCCCTCGGATTCGGCGTGTGCGGCAAGCTGCCCGAAGGCGTCGAGCAAGATCGCGGTGTCTTCGGCCTCCGATCGTGGCGAGACGAACGGCGGCAACCGCTTGCTGAACATCCCGTACGAGGCAGGAG
>DATCXA010000409.1:0-4324 GCA_036566085.1 Propionibacteriaceae bacterium | reverse complement strand
CCCGCCGTAACGTTCGCCCTGGGCCCATGGCATGAGGTGCGATCGGGTGTCTATGTCGCTGTGGCCCAGCCCGAGTCGGTGAACCTTGGACTCATCGTGGGTTCGCAACGCTGTCTGCTGGTTGATACCGGATCGAGTCCGGACCAGGGCCGAGCGCTTCGCGAGTCGCTGGCGCGCGTGACTGACAAGCAGTTGGCCGCCGTCGTCGTGACGCATTGGCACTATGACCACACCTTCGGACTGGCTGCCTTCGCCGACCTTCCACGAATTGCCCATGAGTCAGTGCACACCAGACTTGGCTCGACCGAGGTGGTCGCAGAAGCAGAGCGGCTGGGTGTGGATCCTGACGAGCTCGGACGGCCCAATGTCGAGATAGCGGTCGCGACGGCGATCGACCTAGGTGATCGGCGGGTGGAGATCGCTCACATCGGACGGGGCCACACCGACGGCGACCTGGTCGTGGTCGTGCCAGACGCCGACGTGTTGCTTGCCGGGGATTTGATCGAATCGGCTGGGCCGCCCTCGTTTGGCCCCGACTCAGTCCCAGACGAGTGGCCGGCCACCGTGGATGGCGTAATCGGATTGATGACGGCGACCACTCTGGCCATCCCTGGCCATGGCGAGCCGGTCGATCGGGAGTTCATCTTCGAGCAGCGCGGCCGGATCGCTGCGCAAGCAGCTGCTCAGGCCAGACCGCCGGGGCGGGAACTCCCGCTGGCCTGACGACGCCGAGCTGTACCAAGTTTGCTCACGCTGTACACGGCATGCACGCCATGCACAGCGTGAATATCCCACGTAGCGTGGGATATTGAGGGCGAGCTAGCGGACGAGGCCGGATTGGTAAGCGATCACAACAAGCTGCGCCCGATCACGTGCCCGAAGTTTGATCATGGCTCGGCTGACATGGGTACGCGCGGTAGCCCTGCTGACCACCAGCCGTTCGGCGATCTCGTCGTTGCTCAGGCCCTCGCCGATCAGCGCCAGCACCTCGCGTTCTCGATCGGTGAGCTCCGACAGCTGCGGATGCTTCTTACGGATTGCTGATCGAGACGCGAATGACTCGATCACTCGGCGGGTTACCGACGGTGACAGCAACGACTCCCCGGCGGCGACCAGGCGGATCGCCCGCAGCATGTCGGCGGGTTCGGTGTCCTTGATCAGAAAGCCAGCGGCCCCTGCCTGCAGAGCTTCGAAGACGTACTCGTCGAGCTCGAAGGTGGTCAGCATGATCACTCGAACTCCAGCTAGGGCACGATCTCCGACGATCATTTGCAAGGCCGCAATCCCATCGAGCTCTGGCATCCGGATATCCATCAAGATCACATCGGGCCGGGTGCGTCGCACCAGCTCCAGGGCCTGTCGTCCGTCTTCGGCCTCACCGGTCAGCTCAAGATCATCTTCAGACTCGATGAGGACGCGCAGTCCCATGCGGACCAGCGCCTGGTCATCGGCAATGGCGACAGAGATGGTCACCGAACATTTCCTCTCGCCAGCGGCAGATTGGCTCGTACCAGCACTCCGCTCGGCTCGCGTACCGACACTGTCAAGATGCCGCCAACGGCTCGGGCACGCTCGCGCATGCCACGGATTCCATTCCCGTCGAGCGGCACGCTGGTGGCCGGTCCATCGTCGCTCACCTCGACTGTCAGCATGCCAGCGTCCCGAGACACCCGGACGATGGCATGCCCCGCACCGGCATGCCGGACCACGTTGGTAAGCGATTCTTGGATGATCCGGAACGCGGCCTGGTCAACAGCAGCCGGTAACGCCTGAAGATCATCGGACTCATCGCGAATGAGGGTTACTTCTCGACCGGCAGCGCGCACCCCATCCAGCAAAGCATCGAGTCGAGCAAGTCCGGGCAACGGGCTACGAGGCTCATCAGAGTCGGATCGGAAAACCTCAAGCGTGGTCCGCAGCTCCGCCAGTGCCTCACGGCTCGTGTCCTTGATCGCTTCCAAGGACTCAGCTACCCGGTCCGGACGCGGCTGGGCGGAGCGCTCCTTGTCCAGCAGGTGAAGCGCCACTCCAGCTTGCATAGTGATCACGGCAAGGCTGTGACCTACCACGTCATGCACGTCGCGTGCGATCCGCAGCCTTTCCTCGTAGGCGTAACGACGTCGCTCTTGGTCCCGGACCTCTCGTTCGCTCTCCCGGCGAGCGCGCACTAGCAAAGCGGTCATGGCTGGTACGACTGCGATCGCGAACGCGCTGACCAAGGCTCCATAGAAGGCGGGGTCCAGCAGGCCCAGATAGGGCTCGCGCCAGTGCCCCGCCATGATCATCGGTACTAGCAAAATCAGCAACGGCGCCCAAGTGCGGAGCCGTGGCATGGGCGGGCTGACGGCGCTCCCTGCCATCTGGTCGGCAAAGAGCCGCGTGCCGCTAGCCATCGCGTACACCCCAAGGGCAGGGCCGAGGAAGATCGGCCCAAACGTCGCGCCGGTAGCCAGATATGTGCCAACGCCCGCCACTGTCACAACGAACGCGGCGCGCGGCCACACGCGCCGCGTCGCAAGGCCTAGTGCCAGAAGGACGACAGCCGGCAGCACCCAGGGGGAAGGATCGACGGTGGTCACCATTCGGCCAGGTGGACCGTGCCCCCACTGTGTCGGATTGAAATCGGGGCGGTCGAATTCCGGGCGGCCCCAGACGTAGAAAGAGGCCATCCAGCTGGTTACGGCCAAAACCAGCCCAATCGCGGAGTCGATGAGAAGGGCACGCCGGGCCTGCACCCGCATGGTTCCTCCTCGATCTCCTCGGTGCTGCAGCTGATCAGCCCATCGCCATACGGTGTTTCCTGACACTAGACCGGCTGCGGAAGCTGCACATCGCTCGAGCAAGGTATTCGGACTACGTCATCGAACGTAGTCAAAGAGCCGCTCTGCGACGGATGCCCGCAGACCCTGCTGACCTCAGAATGGATCCATGACCACCCCACTACTGATCCCACTGGAGGGCGGCTTCGGTCATCATCATCACGGCCCTCCCTGGGCGGCCGGTGAGCCCTCTTCAACCTTCGCAAGCGGCGCGGTGCCGCCTTTCGCACCCTTTTTAGGAGGTGTCATGTTTTTCCTACTCATGCTGCTGGTGCTGGGCACTTTGGTCTTCTTCTTGGTGCGGCAAGGCCAATTCGGACCTCAGTCATTAACCGGCAGCCGCTCGCCGGAAAGCGAGGCCAAAAAGATCCTTGCTGAGCGTTTCGCGCGCGGTGACATCACTAGTGATGAGTTCATGGAGCGCGCCAGCATCTTGAACTGGACTCCAGGAAGCGATTCCTGGGAGGTCAAGAAGGGCAAGAAGAAGCGCTTCTGATTGGCCCCGCCTGGACTTGTCAGCCTCTCAGAGGGCTATAGCACTGTGAGACGCTGACAAGTGGGTAACACGTCTGCCCGATAGGCTGTCTAGAACGATCCAGCGGCAGTAAGCAAGGCGAGGCACCAATGGCGCGTATGACCGTCAAGACCCTCGCCGCTGCGGTCGGGGTCTCGCCGGCAACGATCTCCAACGCGTACAACCGTCCTAATCAGCTCTCGGCGGAGTTGCGCGATCGAATTCTGGCGACAGCCAAGGAGCTTGGCTATCCGGGCCCTGACGCTGCTGGCCGGACGCTCCGGATGGGTCGAGCCGAAGCTGTCGGGGTGCTGCTATCTGAGCGGCTCTCGTACGCGTTCTCCGATCCGTTTGCCGTCGAGTTCCTGACTGGTCTAAGCGAGGTCGTCGAGGCACACGGCATCAGCATCGTGCTCATGCCCTTATCGGCGCCCACCGACGGCTCGAGAACTCGGCCCAACGCTGACGACAGTGATCTGACAGCCGTCAGAAACGCCAACATTGACGCTCTGGCCATCCTTTCGCTACCGACAGACCACCCTGCGGCAATGATTGCCAGGGCGCGCGGCATTCGGCTGGTGACGACCGACATCAGTAGCGATCCGGAATCGGCCTGGGTGGCCATCGACGACTTCGAGGCCGGCGTCATGGTTGGTGAACACCTAGCCCGCTTGGGCCACCGCGATGTCGCTGTTCTCGTTGAGACCAACCAACCGGCCGGCAGTCCCGGGCAACGCTTGGAAGAAGATCAGCTGGGCTTTCTCGACTACGCTGCCCGCGTCGCCGGTTTGCGGCAAGCAATCGGTGGCCAGGTCATGATCATCTCCGGTGGTCACAACTCGATCGAGTCTGGTGCCACGGCAACCTCATGGTTGCTTGACAGTGATCGAATTCCAACGGCGCCAACTCCGACAGACCCAATTCCAACGGCGCCAACTCCAACGGCGATTGTCGGTCTTAGCGACGTGCTCGCGCTCGGGGCAGTCCAGGC
>DATCXA010000406.1:0-4227 GCA_036566085.1 Propionibacteriaceae bacterium | reverse complement strand
CTTCTTGAAGGCGGCCTTGTTATACCAGCAGCCGATCCCGAGAGAGATGAACGGCACTCCGCCCTTCACACCCTCGAAGGTCATGCCTTCGATCGCAGTGGTGTTGACCCTGGAGTCCCAGCCGAACTTCTGGTAATACGGCGCGAGGTCCATGGCCTGCTTGGCCTTGACGAAGGGCGCACCGATCTGTCCGCCCCAAATTCGCCAGACGTCAGGACCCTTGCCGCCCAGCAGCTCAGTGCGAAGCTTGTCGGGATACACCGCCGCGCCTGAGCCTGGGAGGCTGTCCACGGTCGTTGTTGTGCCCGCCTGCGCATCGAACTTGGCGATCTGCTCCTTGAACAGATCAATGGTCTCGTCGCCCTCGTAGGTGAAGACGCGCAGATTGTTTGAGGCGGGGGCCGAGGAGCCTCCGCCAGCAGGAGCTGGAGCGGTGCCCCCACCGGTGCACGCCGCGAGCCCCGCTGCAACTGCTGCGGCTGAAAGGCCGATGAAGCCACGGCGGGTGTACGTACCAGTCATTGTCAGTCTCCTTTGTCGTTAGGGGTTGAGCGGAAGCGTCGAGCCGACTCCCGGCCGAACTTGCGGATTTTGGCGAACATGTCTTCAAGCAGGAACCGGACGTCGACTGACTCGACGACGCGGATGGGATGCCCTGAGCCAGGCAGATAGTGGCCTTCTTGGCCGAATCGTGGGGCGGGAACGATGCGGAAATTGCCTCCGCGGGGATACAGCATGAGAGAAATCGCCGGCGAGTCTCCCAGTGAGCGAGACTCGATCGGCTCTGGCCAGTAGGTGCGGTTCCACTCCACCATCTGGCTGATCAGGTAATCGGCAAGCTTGCTGGTGCCGCCGATTTTCTCCTCCAGCTCGGTGTAGCTGACGGAGACCTGTGAATAGACGTTGCTGGGCACTTGCCACACAGTGATGCCCGAGTCGTAGACCACATTGGCTGCTGCGATGTCGTTGCGCAGGTTGAACTCCACGCCGGGATAGGTCTCGACACCGCCGTAGCCGACACCGCCGATCCAAATGACGACGACGTTGCGGTGGATGATCTCCGGGTCGAGCAGAATCGCAGAGGCCATGTCGGTCAGCGGGCCGAGGAAGGCAACGAACAACGGTTCCTGCACGCTGCCGAGCTTGCTCTCCGCAATGATCAACCGGGCGCCCTCGCTGTCCCGCGGAGTCTGTTCATCGGGGATACCGGTCGGTGCGCCATTAGCCACCGTGACGTGCTGCTCGAGGCCCATGAGGCTGAGCAGAAGATCGATCTCCTCACGGGACTCTTCCATGCTCCGATTGCTGCGGGAGGCGCCGAAGTGGGCCGCAATCAGACCGCGAACGTCCAGTGACGGTGACAGGAGGCCGTGCACGATCGCGAATTGGTCGTCAGCCTCGTTCTTGGCATCGGTGTCGATGATCACGCGGCGATGCTTTGCCGGATCCATAGGACTCCCGGGATGTAGTATCTATTCGCTACTGTATATTCAGTCAATCAGGAAGGTTTTGTCAACTCCGACGCGGAACGGGACATGGAAGAGTTGCCAACACTGAAGAGGAGGAGCAGGTGCCGGCAACCTCGACAAGCCAAGTGATCTTGGCAATCGACCAGGGAACGACAAACTCGAAAGCTGCTCTGATCAGCCCGGATGGTCGTCTGGTGGCTAGTGGTACGGCGCGCGTCGGTGTCTCCTCACCGCGCCCCGGGTGGATCGAACAGGAGGCAGAGCGCATCTGGACGAGCGTGCTTGAGGCAATGGCGGCCTGCTTGGAAAACGCACCTAAAGCGGAGATCGCAGGCGTCGCGCTCTCGACTCAGCGGGAATCCGTCGTTGGTTGGCGAGCTAGCAGCGCTGCGCCATTGGGCCCGGTAATCGGCTGGCAGGACCGGCGTACGGCCGCCTGGTGTAGTGAAGCCCTGAACGAGCAGGACGGGCAGCTGGTCAAGACGCGAACGGGCCTGCGGATTGACCCCATGTTTTCCGCACCCAAGATGCGGTGGCTGCTCGACAATGCGCCGAACGAGGTGGCGATTGAGGACATCCGGCTCGGAACGATCGACTCCTGGCTGATCTGGCAACTCACTGGCGGAGCCGAGCATCTGTGCGAGGCGGGCAATGCCTCACGCACGCTGCTGTACGACATCACCGCGCTGGATTGGAGCACCGACTTGCTCGAGGTGTTCGGCGTGCCGGCATGCACCTTGCCCGCCGCCGTGGCCTCCGACCGAGGCTTCGGCATGACGAGCGGGGTCCCACTGGTGCCGGACGGCACACCGATTGCTGCCGTAATGGCAGATTCGCATGCCGCACTGTTTGGCCAAGACTGCACCGAGGTGGGAATGGCCAAGGCCACCTACGGCACGGGATCCTCGGTCATGGCTCCGGTCGAAAATCTCTCGGCCGGTGATGCACGAGTCCCGGTGACTCTGGCGTGGGTCATCGACGGATCACCGACCTACGCCCTGGAGGGGAACATCTTGTTCTCGGGAGCGACGCTGGCTTGGGCGGCCGATCTGTTCACTGAGGGCAGCGTCGCTGAACTCTTGGCGCTAGCGGGCACGGTTCCAGACAGTGGCGGCGTCACGCTCGTTCCGGCTTTCTCCGGTCTGGGTGCTCCTCACTGGGACCGGAATGCGCACGGGCTCGTCTCGGGCATGAGCGAGATGACCGGCCGGGCTCACCTCGCTCGTGCCGCCGTCGACTGCATCGGTCACCAGATCTGCGACATTGTCGATGTGATCGAGGACAGGTCCGTACCGCTACGGGTTTTCCGGGCAGATGGTGGCGCCACCAGCTCGGCGCTTGTGATGCAAACGCAGGCTGACCTGCTGGGCCGAGACGTAGAAGCGAGTGAGGTTGCCGAGGTTTCAGCTCTCGGTACCGCAAAGCTCGCTTGGCAGGCGCTCGGCCACGGCGGCGGCTGGCCTGGCAACAGCGGTCAGATTTATCGCCCAATCGTGGATCCGAATGAGCGTCGCCGACGCCGCACACATTGGATAGGCGAGATCAATCGCACGCGCTTTACTCCTAGCCCTGCGGAGACCGAAGATGCAGACCAAAAACGCACCCCAGTGGCGTGAGATCGACCTTGCCTTCGTTGGCCCGAGTGCAGCCAACCCGTACACCGACGTCGATGCCTGGGTGATCTTCAGCCACGAGAGCGGACGGCAATTGCGGCGACCGATGTTCTGGGACGGCGGAACCACCTACCGGGTTCGCTTCGCATCCACTCAACCGCGCGGCGAATGGCGCTGGCGGGTTCACGCCAGCCGACCTGATCATGACTTTTTGCCCGATTCTGGCACCATTATCGCCAGCCCGCCGCCCAGTGATCATCCGCATCGAGCGCTCACCCGCGGTTTCCCGACGGCGCACGCTTCGGGTCGCGGTTTCTGTTACGCCGACGGGTCACCGGCATTCTTCGTTCTCGACACGGCCTGGGCGATGCCATTCCGCGCGACAGTTTCCGACGTCGAAACCTACGCTGTCGACCGTCAGTCCAAGGGCTTCAATGCCGTGTTCTTGATGACTGTGCAGCCGGATATGAACGCGCGTGGACCACTCGGCCGCAACGTTGACGAAGGCTTCGAGATCGGGTTTCATGATCTTGCCAAAGGGCGTCTGAGCAAGATCAACATCGAGTACTTTCAATACTTCGACAAGATCATCGACGTCTTGACCAACCACGGCATTACTCCGGTGCTACAGCCGGTCTTCCACGGGTACGGCTGGAAAGGGCTCGACGTAGCGGGTCCGGTGGTTCCGCCGGCCGACTATGCCAGGTATTCCCGATATCTCGTGGCGCGCTATGGCGCTCGCCCGGCCATCTACCTGCCCTGCGGTGACGGTGCCGGCACGGAGCCCCAGGTGGAGGCCGGCGGCCGGGAAATCCAGGCGTGGGACGGGTACGGACAACCCACCGGAATTCACTACCGGCCGCACCACCGCAATGACGAGCATCAAGACGCCGACTGGCTGGACTTCCAGTCCTGCCAGACCGGACACATGGGCGACCACGTCCCTGATCGCCTCGCGACCATGTGGGCACAGCATCCGCCTAAGGCGATCATGAACGGTGAACCGAGCTATGAGCACAACGGTCGTCGGGGGGTCGCCGAGGGATGGTGGCAGGGTCACGAAGCTTGGTGCAATGTCTGTGCGGGCGCCCTCATGGGCGTCGCGTACGGTGCCGCGAGCTTGTGGCAGTGGCGGCTCCATCCCG
>DATCXA010000395.1:0-4203 GCA_036566085.1 Propionibacteriaceae bacterium | reverse complement strand
TATCGTTGGGGATCGCCTGGCTGGGTCAGGAATTCCAATGGCCCTAGTACCGGTTGGCACCGGAAACCTGCTAGCCCGGAACCTCGATATCCCTCTCACCGAGACTGAGGCGCTCGCGGTCGCATTCGGGCAACACACCAGGGACATCGATTTGATCAAGCTGACTGTTGACGGCGCGCCGAGTGAACACTTCGCAGTTATCGCCGGGCTCGGAGTGGACGCCATGATCATGGAGGAGACAAGTTCAGATCTCAAGGATTCAATTGGTGCCGGTGCGTACTTCATCGCCGCTGCCAAGGCGCTGGGACGGACACCGATTCACATGTGGATCACGCTTGATGATCACCGTCCGCTGCATCGATACGCCATGATCTGCGCGATCGGCAATGTCGGCAAGCTGGCCGGGAACCTTACCTTGATTCCTGGTGCGAGTCCCGATGACGGCCGGCTCGACGTCTACGTGGCCTCACCTCATCGCCTCATTCATTGGCTACGCACGTTGCTGCGGTTGGCCACTCGGCGCCCACGCCATGATGACCGTGTCGATCAGTGGCAGGCCCAACAAGTCAAGGTCCGACTCAGACATCCAGACCCTTATCAACTGGACGGCGATGTGATCGGTGATTGCCGTAGCCTCAGCGCTGAGGTGGCTCCCAAAGCGCTGGCGATCTGTGTCCCCGAACCGAATACAGACTTGTCAGCGTCTCACGGGGTTAAAGCACCGTGAGACGCTGACAAGTCGGCGGTCAGGCGACTGGTGGGGACCCGTCGTAGCGCTTCTCCTCAACATGCCGCGTCCTGCCGCGCTGGGCTTGCATCACCAGCGCCAGGATCAGCGCCAGAGCACCAGCCACGATAAGGATGATGCCGAGCGTGTCATCGGACACGAACGGTAGATCGATGTTGAGGGCAAAGAGCAAGATCGCGCCGATGACGATCAAGACAATGCCAACCCCGATACCCATGTATTCCTCCTCCTGCTTCTAAACATGCCGCTCGCGCATTAGCGACGCTCGCAGCAGCTTGGCGTTCTCCGCGTCAGCCCGGCTCAACTGGCTTTCTTGGCTGACCTCCCCGCGGATGTTTTCTTGGCGCCCGCCTTTTTCGCGGGAGCCTTCTTCGCCGGCGTCTTCTTAGCCGGCGACTTCTTTGCCGCCGTTTTACCGGTGGACGTCTTCTTGGCCGGTGCCTTCTTGGCGGGGGCCTTCTTCGCTGCCGACTTGGCTTCGGTCGCCTTACGAGCAGCCCGATTTTCTTCGACGCTGCGACGCAGTGCCTCGAGAAGATCGACAACCTCACCCCGGTCGGCTTGAGCTTCCTCCTGCTCACCGAAGGTGGCAGCGGTGTCCAAAGCGTCGCCCTTCTCAAGCTTGGCGGCGATCAGCTGTCGTAGTTGATCTTGATATTCGTCGCTGAACTTCTCTGGGTTGAAGTCGGTGGCCATGTTGTCGACCAGCGACATTGCCATCTTCAGTTCTTGCGGTGATACCCGCACGTCCTCCTTGAGGCTTGGAAAGTCCGCCTCCCGCACTTCGTCATCCCACAGGAGTGATTGGAGCATCAGAACCTTTCCGCGGGATCGCAATGCCCCGAGCCGAGTTTTCTGACGCAGCGAGAACTGGGCGATAGCGGTCCGATCGGTCTCTTCGAGGGCTCGCCGCAACAAAGCGTACGGCTTGGCCGCAGCCTTGTCCGGCTCTAAGAAGTAACTGCGGTCAAGCATGATCTCGTCGATCTGCTCCGACGGTACGAATTCGACAACCTCGATCTCGTGACTGCGCTCCTCTGGTAGTGACTTGAGATCCTCGTCGGTGAGCACCACGGTGGTTTTACCTTCGGCGTACGCCTTGTCGATGTGGGCGTATTCGACCACCTTGCCGCACACTTCGCAGCGGCGCTCATAGCGGATCCGTCCGCCGTCGGCATCGTGAACCTGGTGCAGGCCGATGTCGTGGTCTTCGGTTGCCGGATAGAGCTTGATCGGCACATTCACCAGACCGAAGGTGATGGCTCCCTTCCAGATAGCCCTCATGATTCGTCTACTACCCCATTCGTGCTGTCGGAATCGGCAAGTGTATTTCGGTGTCCGGATTGCGGCGTCGATACTGACTCTATGGCCAAGGGATCGCATGACCAGGTGGTCACCGTTGAGGGCCGCACGATCAAGCTCAGCAACCTGGACAAGGTGCTCTATCCCAAGACCCAAACCACAAAAGCCGACGTCCTGTCTTACTACGCGCAAGTTGGCCCGACCATGCTGCCGCACCTCCGTGATCGTCCGGCGACCCGCAAACGGTGGCCCGATGGTGTGGCAGAGCTCAAGGGTGGGCGACCTACTGTCTTCTTCAACAAGGATTTGGGCGCAGGTACGCCGGATTGGGTGCCGCGGCGCACCATCTCTCATAAAGATCATGACAACGACTATCCAGTGATCAATGATCTTGCAACGCTTACCTGGCTGGCCCAGCTAGCCGCTCTTGAAATCCATGTGCCGCAATGGCGGTTCGGACCCGACGGGCAGCCCCAGAACCCCGACCGCCTTGTTCTTGATCTTGATCCCGGCCCAGGCGTGGACCTTGCGACGTGTGCTTGGATTGCACAGCTGGTACGTGACATCTTGCGTGACATCGGCCACGAGCCGGTCCCCGTGACTAGTGGCAGCAAGGGCATTCACCTGTACGCACCGCTCGATGGGTCCCAGACTCCGGACCAGGCCACCGACGTAGCCCGGGAGCTCGCTCGGGCGCTGGAATCTGATCATCCAGAGCTCGTGATCAGCTCGATGAAGCGCTCGGAGCGGGACGGAAAGGTTTTCATCGACTGGAGTCAGAACAACGGAGCCAAGACCACCGTCTCGCCATACTCACTGCGTGGCCGCGAGCGGCCTTGGGTTGCTGCGCCGCGAACCTGGAAAGAGCTGGAGGATCCGAAGCTGCGGCAACTGGAGTATGAGGAGGTGCTCACGCGAATTGCTGAGCTTGGTGATCCGCTCGCACCACTGGCACCCAGTCTCGGGGATCGCCTTACCACCTATCGAAGCATGCGGGACGCGACCAAGACGCCTGAGCCCGTACCGGCCGGGCCGCCCGATCAGCAAGCCGACAGCTTTCGATTCGTCATTCAGGAGCACCATGCCCGCCGGCTGCACTACGACGTGCGGCTGGAGCACGACGGGGTGCTCGCCAGCTGGGCGGTGCCCAAGGCGCCGCCCACCGACCCCAGGACCAATCACCTCGCAGTACGCACCGAAGATCATCCGATGGAGTACCTCACATTCCACGGCAGCATTCCCAAGGGTCAGTACGGTGCTGGCGCTATGCGGATTTGGGACACGGGCACCTATCGCCTACATAAGTGGCGTGAGGGCAAAGAAGTCATTGTCACCCTCTTTGGCCAACCAGACGGCGGGCTGGGCGGGGTCCGTAAGTTTGCCCTGATCCGCACCGGCAGCGGAGACTCTCAGCCCGAGAAGAACTGGCTGATGCATCTCATGGAGACCGATCCAGAAGACAGGGCGACGGGCCCCGAGCCGGTCGAAGGGCGCAATCCTGCCAAGGAAATGGAATTCCCCGAGCAGGTAGAACCCATGCTGGCGACCCTGGTCGACTCCGCCCGCTTCGGCGATGAGTCCGGGTGGGCGTTCGAGATGAAATGGGACGGCGTACGGGCCGTCGCTTACCTGGCCGATGGGCGCGTAAAGCTCCTCAGCCGAAAGGGCCGTGACGATAGCAGGGCCTATTTCGAGGTCGCGGACGAGCTCACCAAGATCAATGTCGGGACGGCGATCTTGGACGGTGAGGTTGTAGTAACAGACTCGGCCGGACGCCCGAACTTTGGGTTGCTGCAGCATCGAATCAACCTCACCAAGCCGGCCGACATCGACCGCGCCGCCAAGGCCTACCCCGCGCAGCTCATGCTCTTCGACATCCTCGAGTTGAACGGCCAATCGTTGCTCAAGATGAGCTATGAAGAGCGTCGGGCCATCTTGGAAGATCTGGTGCCCGCGCGGCCTGGCTCGCTTATCCAGGTACCACCCACTTTCGATGGTGATCTACGAGCAGCGCTCGCGACCGCTGATCAGCTTCAGCTCGAAGGCGTCGTTGCGAAGCGCCGCAATTCGATCTATCAGCCGGGACGGCGTACTCATACCTGGCTCAAGATCAAATTGCACAGAGCGCAGGAGGTGGTGATCGGCGGCTGGCG
>DATCXA010000383.1:0-2617 GCA_036566085.1 Propionibacteriaceae bacterium | reverse complement strand
GAACAGCGCGGAGGCACACAGCAGCACAACCCCCGCGACGCTCGTGCCCTCGTAGCACTCTCTTAGACGGCGGATGACCGCACCGACGACTGTGTCGGTAACTACCGTGTCCGCCACCACTGTGTCGGCCACTCCCCGCGGCTGCCCAACAATCGCCCCGCACCGAGAGCACACCCGGGCCGTGACGGCAACCCGCGCGGCGCACTCACGACACCGCATCTGCACCCGCCGCGGTTCGTGGCGGATTATCACAGGCAGACCGAGCCGGCCACGACACCTTCCGGACCCCACACCATGTCCCCACGCCCACCAGGCAGTTTGCGCCTTAGGCACCTTCGCCGAGGATGCGCCAAGGTCTATGCGGAAAATTCTGGCATTGGGTGGTGCGCGTGGCACGTTTTGTGGCTTTAAACGCGATTGTTGGCAGCAAGGGACGATGTTGCTCAGACCCCGGGGACGATCTTGACCCGAGCCCCATGCACCGCATCAGCCGCTCAGCCTCTTGCCAGGCATCTTGGTAAGGGATGGCGCGGATGGTGTAGTGCCGCCTGCTGTCGACGATCTTGTGAGGATGCGGAGCGCCAAGACACAGTGCGGCAGGACGCGTTACTTAACTTCATCTCCTTCCGGCAATGGCAAAATGAGTATGCTGACGAGCAGCTGGTGGTTTTTTCGATACCAATGCTGGGTCCGATCGACGCGTGGGGCGGCTTGCTCCCAATAGTCAGCGAATCCGGCGTTACCGTGATCAGCACCCGAGCGAATGATCGAATATAGCCAGTCATGATTCTTGTGAATAGCATCGACAATATTTGCCCGCTCAGTCTGGTCGAGTCCGTAGGCGTCGACCATTCGCCGGAATCTTTCCAGTGCACGTCCCTTTCGGGCGTCAGTTATGTCGACGTCGGCTCGCAGGGGAGCCCAAAGGCGGACCGCTGCTGCGACATCCCACAAACGTGACCCGGGGCTGGCGAGATCGAAGTCGATGAAGGCGACTGCCTGACCCTCTCGGAAGACGACGTTATCGAGATTTGGATCATTGTGGCTAATCAACTCTCCGGAATACGGCTCGGGCGCGGACTGCGGCCAGGTATGACCTGAGAAGTCGAAATCGACGACAGCTTCGTGATAGCGCTTTAGCAGCAGGGCGACGCTCAGAAGAGCGACATTCGTTAGCGACCAGGCGGGATATGGCGGAGTTACCGCGGCTCCCGGGATATATGAGAGAACCTCCCGGCCTTGTGCGTCAATACCCAGGAATTTCGGGGCACCATCGAAACCAACGCGACCGAGGTACTGCAGGAGTGCATGAGTTGCGGAGCTGGTCGGTCGAAGGGGGGCGCCGTACCGTCTCGCCCACCCGGACGACGCGGCCTCGATTGGCGATTCCTCCTTCAAGCGGTATCTCATGCAGAGGGTCAGTCATCCTGACGTCTCGACAGCAGTCTGGACTGAGGGCGAACCGGCCTCGAGCAGTGCTGCGGCCAGCGCAGCATGGGTGACGAGGCTATGAACCAGGCCACTTCGCAGGGCGGCCAGCGTGGCCTGTAGCTTGCCATCACCGTACGGGATCCCGATCACCTCGGGAATTCCTTTCAGCTGAGTCGCGCTGATACCGACCATCCGATCGTTCAATTCGGTTTGCAGCGGCGTGCCGTCCTCGGCGAGGAAGACGCCGCCAATGTCGGCGCAGACTCCTTGCCGAACCAGCGCGCGGCGTTCGGAGTCCGTGGCCGCGTCGTACAGGGTTGATTGCCCCGGCGCCCATTGCCCGATGCCGGCGACTGCCGTGGTGACAGAGGGAAACTTGCTGAAGGCGCGCGCCACGTCTGGTTGCTGACGAAGTGCGAGCGCGGTAGCCGCGTTCGGTACCAGGAGTGGCGCAAAGAACAAATACGCCGGTCCCCCGGAGACCCTCGCAGCCTCGCGCACTACATCGATCGAGCTGTCGTCGATGGAACTCGAACTGCCACTCGAGCGCGACAGAGCGCCGGTGAGTTGTACGACCGGGATGGTCGGCAGTCGACGGAGTTGAGTGGCCATGGAGCTGACCGTCCGGGCCCAGGCCAGTCCCAGAACATCGGTGGGTGTCAGGACCTCAGTCAACAGGTCGGCGGCCGCCCGGCCGAGCTGTTTGCGCAGCGATGCAGCCTCGTCTTCGTGGGTGTCCACCACGATGGAATGTTCAAGCCGGAAGGTTTGCCGAAGCAGTACCGAAAGCTCAACGTCGATAGTTCCCGGATGACTGATTTCGATCTTGACTAAGCCTTGGGAGCGCGCCGTCTCCAGCAGCCGAGCGATTTTGAAGCGACTGAGGCCATACTCGTCGGCGATCTCGGTTTTGCTCAGCCCGTCCATGTAGTAACGCCGGGCTACTGAGGCAGCTATGACCAGCTCAGCGGGACCTTTCCATTGCGGTGCGGTCCCATATGCGTTCTGGCTGCTCATTTGAGCATGGACAATACCACTTTTGCGGGGCTCGTTGACGTAGAGGTGGTTTGTCCAGCAGACTGCGCTACATGTGTGCGAGATCTTGCTCATCTGAGCAAGCAGACTAGAAGCCTAATTATGAGAGCTTCAGTGCTGCATGGTCCTAGGCGCATCACCGTTGAGGAGC
>DATCXA010000372.1:0-3365 GCA_036566085.1 Propionibacteriaceae bacterium | reverse complement strand
GCTTGTTCCCACTCCCGGGTCTCGATCTCCAAGCCGCTCGCCAAGTCGACATCCACGCCCTGATTGAGGGCACGCTTGGCGGCACGCAAGCTGATGGGTGACTTGGCGGCGATCTCTTGGGCCAACTCCCGGGCGGTACTCCGAGCCTGTCCTTCGGGAACAAGCCGGTCGACAAACCCCATGCTCAGCGCTTCCTCAGCAGCGACCCTGCGCCCGGTCAGCAACAAATCGGCCGATCTATTCAACCCGATTCGGCGAGGCAGCAGCTGAGTACCGCCCTCGCCTGGAATCAAGCCCAACCCAACCTCAGGCAATCCGAACGAAGCCGTTTCCGATGCGACGATCAGGTCACAGCACAGGGCCAATTCGAAGCCACCACCCAGTGCAAACCCCTCTACAGCGGCGATCATCGGCACCGGTAGCCCACGGATGGCGTCAAATGTTTCCTGAAACATCTGTCGTTGCTGACGAAGATCATCATTGGCGATGCCGCGACGCTCCTTGAGATCAGCCCCGACGCAGAACGCCCTGTGGACTGCGCTGGAGATGATCACCACACTTATCTGATAATCAGCAGCAATCTGCGTCGCGGCCTTCCCCAGCTGCCGGAGTTGATTGGCTGAGAGCGCATTCAGGGCCTCGGGACGGTTCATGATCACCTCGGCGACATGGGCCGAGGGGTGTCCGAGCTCGACCGTCATGGGCGCGGAGCAGGCGGGTTGGAACCGTATTGCGGGCCGAACAGCAGCTGAGTCATCTCCAGGTTCACGCGCTCAACATCCGGCACATCGTGCAGCACGATCGTGCCGTCCTCCGCCGCTGTTTGCACGAACAGTGAGCCGCAGCCGAGCATCCGATCGGTCAGGCTGCGCTCATGGGAGACCTCATTGATCCGGTTCAGCGGCAGCTCTTTGCCGACTTTATTGATGATGCCGCTCCGGGTGATCAGCCGGCGATTGGTAATTGTGTAGGTCGTCGTCCGCCAGCGCAGAAATGGCAAAACCACCAGCCAAATAGCAAGCACCACCCCGAGCACCAGGATCGCCAGCTGTCCGATGGGACGGGCCTCCCGCGGGATCAGGGCGGCTCCGACGCCGACCGCTGCAGCGATCAGGACAAAAGCGAGCGCCGGCAAGATCATTGCCTTGACGTGGGTCCTGGTATGGATCACCACGTGCTCGTCGGCACCAAGCAGCTTCAGAGGAAGAGCCACGCCCTCAATGCTGACATACGGGCAATGGGCTAGGAGGACTGCAGATGAACGACGTCACCAGCGCCGTGCACAGACGATCCCGAGGTCGTACGAACGACGAGTCGGCCAGCCGCATCGATGTGATCGGCGATCCCTTCGACATCGCGCTGGTCACTCAAAAGCACGCGAACGCGACGACCAATGGTGTCGCAACGCTCGGCGTATAAGGCTGCCAGCGACGCGTCGTTGCCACGCTGGGCTTCCCATCTCCCGTAGAGCAGGTCAAATGCGGCGAGCACAGTGGCGATCACCGCAGTACGCGATGGCGACGGCACTCCGAAGCGGCCGGCAGCGATGGCCAGCGACGTCGCACTCGGCACTGGGAGCTGATCTTCCTCAAGGCTCACATTGATGCCGATGCCAACTACGCAGGCCGGGCCCTGGGAAGTGTCGACGCGCTCGGACAGAATGCCGCACACCTTGCGGTCGGCGATAAGCACATCGTTCGGCCATTTGAGCACCGCCGGCAAATCAGTCGCGCGTCGCACGCCGTCACTGACTGCGAGGCCGGCAAGAAGTGACAACCAGCTCCAGCGGCTCGGCTCGATGCCGTTTGGTCGTACCAGGATGGACATGGCAATGCCGGATCCCCGCGGCGCAGTCCAGGTCCGGCCTTGCCGCCCGCGCCCAGCTGACTGGTAATCGGTGATGAGCACGGTGCCTGAAACTTCGTCCTGACGGGCGCGCGCCGCCAGATCGGCGTTTGTGGAGCCAGTCTCGGGCACCAGATCGACCTGCTGCCAAAAGCCGCCGGGCCTTATCAACTCCTGTCGAAGCTCGGCAAGGTCGATCACATCATCGGTCGGCATACCGGGACCCTAATCGTTGCGATCGAGACTGCACCCCTCCCGTCGATATCCCACGCTGCGTGGGATGCACACGCTGTGCATGGCGTACATGCCACGTACAGCGCCAAGGACCTCGGTACAGCTGGAGCTGGCGGCGACGATGGAGGCGGATTTCAAGCGCGATGCCCGAGCAGCGCAATCGAATAGTTAGATTCTCAGTCATGGATCGCACGACTCCGGCGCCAGACATCCACACGACGGGCGGCAAGCTGGCTGACCTGGAGCGCCGCATGGAGGAGGCGGTTCATGCGGGTTCGGTGGAAGCAGTCCAGAAGCAGCACGCGAGAGGAAAGAAGACAGCTCGGGAGCGTGTCCAGCTGCTGCTCGATGCCGACTCCTTCACCGAGCTGGACGAGTTCGCCCGGCATCGCTCCACGTCCTTCGGCATGGACAAGCGGCGACCCTACGGCGACGGCGTTATCACCGGGTTCGGCACGATCGAAGGCCGGCCGGTGTGCGTCTTCAGCCAGGACGTGACCGTCTTCGGCGGCAGCCTGGGGCAGGTATATGGCGAGAAGATCGTCAAGATCATTGACTTTGCGCTCAAGACCGGCTGTCCCATCATCGGCCTCAACGAAGGCGGCGGCGCCCGAATCCAAGAAGGAGTGGTCTCTCTTGGCCTTTACGGGGAAATCTTCCGCCGAAATACCCACGCGTCTGGTGTCATTCCACAGATTTCGTTGATCATGGGAGCGGCTGCTGGCGGTCATGTCTACTCGCCAGCTCTCACCGACTTCGTGATCATGGTCGACCAAACCTCGCAGATGTTCATCACTGGTCCCGACGTGATCAAGACAGTCACGGGCGAGGACGTGTCGATGGAGGATCTCGGCGGGGGCCGTGCTCATAACACCAGGTCGGGAAACGCCCACTATCTGGCTGCAGACGAAGAAGACGCGATCTCCTTCGTACGGACCCTGATCGGCTTTCTGCCGCAAAACAATCTCGAAGACCCTCCGATTTTCGGCGTCGAGAATGGACTCGAGTTAAATGACGGGGATCGTGATCTTGACACGCTGATACCAGACTCTCCCAACCAGCCGTACGACATGCATCAGGTGATTTCGCGGGTCCTCGACGACGGCGATTTCCTGGAGATACACGCGCTCTTCGCTCCGAATATCGTGGTCGGTTTTGGCCGGATTGATGGGCGAAGCGTCGGTGTGGTGGCAAATCAGCCGCTGCACTTTGCTGGATGTCTGGACATCGATGCCTCGGAAAAGGCTGCACGTTTCGTTCGGACTTGTGATGCTTTCAACATCCCA
>DATCXA010000347.1:0-3316 GCA_036566085.1 Propionibacteriaceae bacterium | reverse complement strand
AGGGATTGCCGAGCGACTGACGAGCCTCGAGCAGCCGATCGATATGTTGATCAGCAATGCCGGATTCGGAGTCCGGGCCAAGCTCACCGACGCAGACACGACTCGACACGAGCAGGCGATCGACGTCATGATCAGGGCCGTCTTGATGCTCGGTGCCGCGGCCGGACGGACCATGCGGCAACGGGGATCGGGCACGATCATCAACGTGTCGAGCACCGCAGGCTTCGTTGCAATGGGGAGTTATTCGGCGATCAAGGCGTGGGTGACCACCTACACCGAGAGCCTTGCCAACGAGCTGCACGGTAGCGGAGTCAGGGTCACCGCACTCTGTCCTGGCTATGTGCGTACGGAATTCCACGAGCGCGCAGGCATCAACATGGGCTCGTTACCCGAACTCATGTGGTTGGACGCCGATCGTCTGGTCGCCGACTGCCTGAACGACGCCGCCGCAGGCAAGGTGGTATCCATCCCGTCCAAGCGTTACAAGGCAATGATCACGATCTGCGAGCATCTGCCGCACCGCGCGGTGCGCGCCATCTCACGCAGATTGACCTCTGGTCGTCATTAGAGGGTTGGCCTGTCCTTCGACAGGATTAGGGGCACCTGCTCATCCGAGATTGACTCGCAATGCGCCATCGCGGCTCGGGTTACGCTAACCCCATGTCGAGCCGGAGCCGCTACACCTCGCCGCTGCATGCCGGGGCTCGGTTCGTTGCTCAACGAGGCCTACTCAAGCCGCTGGTTTGGCGACTGGTGACGGTGACAGTGCTGGGCGAGGAGCATCTCAAAGGCCTTAATCGACCGTTCGTCATTGTGTCCAACCATGCGAGTCACCTCGATGCGCCACTCATTCTCGGGTCCCTGCCGCGCAGACTGTCCCGCTATGTCGCGGCCGGAGCCGCCGCCGACTACTTCTTTGACGTGTGGTGGCGCAAGGGCTTGACCTCCCTGTTCTTCAACGCATTTCCCGTCGATCGCACCGGACTCCGGGGCCGCCACGGTCTGGCCACCGGCCTACTGGACGACGGCATACCGCTACTCCTTTTCCCGGAGGGCACGCGCTCCCGTACCGGCGAGATGGCTAGCTTCAAGCCGGGCGCAGCGGCGCTCTGCATTAGCCGGGATGTGCCATGCCTGCCGGTGGCCATCGTCGGTGCGTCCGAGGCCATGCCGTACGGCCAGAACTGGCCCGCTCGGGGGCGGCAGCCGGTATATGTCAGCTTCGGGGAGCCGATGCGAGCCGAGGACGGCGAGACGGTCGCCCAGTTCTCCGAACGTATTGCCAAAGAGGTGCGCGGGCTGATCGACTACGCCACGACTTACCGCGCCGGCCAGGCGTAGCGCTTGCTTATCTCTTAATCGAAGGAGAGCCAACACTGATGCCCGACGTCAAGCACATGAAGTGGTGGGGCTGGGGAGTGGAAGGGGTGAGCTTCCACCACGAGGACAAGCCGGCGTTTCGGCCGTTTGTGATCAACGCCATCGATCTTGATGTGGATACCAAGCCGACCGCGCCCATGTCGCTCGACGACCTGCCCATTCCGGCGCCGATGATCAGCGATCAGCTGCTGGCTGAGCTGATTGACGCGGTTGGTGCTGACAACGCCGTACAAGATGATCTTGACCGCATTGTGCACACGTACGGTAAGAGCCTGCGAGATCTGCTGCGGATCCGCGCAGGGGATATTCCGCGCGTTCCGGACGTCGTGGTTTATCCCGGCAGTGAGGATGAAGTGCAGCTGATCGTCGATCGCTCCGTCGCAGCGGACGCGGTGATCATTCCGTACGGTGGCGGCAGCAATATCTCCGGCAGTCTGCAGGCTCCTGAGGCGGAAACTCGACCGGTCATCTCACTTGATCTTGGTCGATTGAACAAGCTGATCGAAATTGACGAGGAGTCTGGCCTGGCACGCATTCAGGCGGGCGTGCAAGGTCCGGATTTGGAGGCGCAGCTGGGCGCGCGCGGCTGGACGATGGGACATTATCCCGACAGCTTCACCCATAGCAGTCTTGGCGGCTGGGTGGCGACTCGGTCCTCAGGCATGCAGTCGGACAAGTACGGCGACATCGCTGACATCGCCCGGGGCATGCGAATGGTTATGCCCGGAAAGGTATTGCAGGTGCGGCCGTTGCCCCACACCTCAACGGGTCCGAGCGTGCGCGAGATGGTGCTCGGCTCCGAGGGTCGGCTGGGTGTGATCACTGAGGTGACCGTTCAGGTGCATCGCATCCCCGAAGTTCGAGTGATCTTGGGATATTTGTTCCCGTCTTGGGAAGCCGGACTGGCCGCCATGCAGGAGATCTCCACCAGTGACGCGCATCCGTCGATCACTCGAGTCTCCGATGCCAAGGAGACCGCGTTCTCCTTTGCCACCAGGAAGAAGTCCAGTGGCATCTCGATTTCCTCCCTGATCAGCAAGGGCCTGATGAAGGTACTCCAGCGACGCGGCTGGAATCTGGACGAGGTCTGTCTGTCCTTCATCGGCTACGAGGGCGGCAAGGCTCATGTGGCCAGGCAGAAGAAGATCGTCAAGGACATCGTCAACGACCACGGCGGGATCTTGGTCGGCAAGGGCCCAGGCGTGCTCTATGACCAGAAGAAGTTCGATACGCCGTACATCCGTGATTTCCTCCTTGATCGCGGAGCGGTTGGCGACGTCTCGGAAACCGCAGCGCCATGGTCAAAGCTGCTGCCGCTCTACCAGAACGTGAACGCGGCTGCGGAGAAGGTGTACGCGCGGCTCGGCGTACCGGGCTGGATCATGTGCCATCTGTCGCACTCCTACCACTCCGGCGCATGCCTGTACTTCACCTTCGCCTTCAAGCACGACGGCGTTGATCCCCTGGCGCAGTACGAGCCGCTCAAGAACGCGATCCAGCAGGCGTTCGTCGACTCCGATGGAACACTCTCACATCACCACGCGGTCGGCACCGAGCATGCGGCCTGGCTGGAGCAAGATATCTCGGCTCCTGGTGTGCACATGATCGATGGGCTCTTCACCGCAGTGGATCCGGGCGGCAACTTCAACCCTGGCAAGATCATCGCGAAGTAATCAATTTGTGATCATCTTGCTTAGCAAGATCATTATCACGTGATCCACTTGTGATCATCTTGGACGCTGACAAGTTGATGTTGTTGGGGATAGGGTGCTTGCGTGTTTCCCTGCAAGATCAACACTCATCGTCGTTGGTCGTTGCCATTGATCTTGGGCAGCGCTGTGGTGTTGCTCGTCGGAACCGGGCTCGTCTTGATCGCGCGGCACGATGTACGCGCCATCGCGTCGCCCGTAGGTCCGTCGGTGCCGCCGCCACCGAT
>DATCXA010000344.1:0-2298 GCA_036566085.1 Propionibacteriaceae bacterium | reverse complement strand
CACCGACAGCCGAATACCGTGGGCCGCCAACTGGCCCTCCAGTTCGTGCGCCACTTCCTGCACCGGGCTGATGTTCGGCGCTACCAGCCGCAGGATGTCTACGGAATAGAGCTGCCGCAGCTCGTCAATTTCGCCTTCGCTCACCGTCGGCGCCGAGTTGGCGCCTACGCGCTGCGGGACACCGAAGATTTTTGCTCGCATACCGGGGAGATCCAGCAGGCTGGCTAGGCCCGCACGCCTCGCCGCGGTCGCCAGGCCGGGGGTGCGCGAATTGAACGCCAAAACAGTTCTGCTCCCCGACGCCACCGGAATGACGTTGAAGTACTCGTTGAACTCGGAGTCGTCCACCAAACTGGGCGGGAGCGTCTCGATGAAGTCGAATTGTCTGCTCAAAGCCTTGTCTCGACGAGAGCGCGATGTCGGCGCGAACGTGACGTGAATTTCGTCGAAGTGTGGGGACGGCCCGATCTGATAGTTCGGATTGCGGACCAATTGCACCGAATCGCCACGATTCCATCGTTCCAATTGGTACGGACCCAATCCGATGGGCTGAAGTTCGGAGTCCGCTACCGTGTAGTGTCGCCAGGCCAGGTACCACGGCAACAATGGGAATGGCTCGGATGTGCTGATCTCCAGCTCTGTCGCCGAAATGGCCCTCACGCTGCTGATGGTTTCCAGGTCACGGGTGTGCAGAGAGTTTCGTCTGGGGTCCAGACTCCGCTCGATGCCGACGGCGACTGCCTCGCCGTCGGCCCGGTGACCGTTGGAGAAGAGGAGCCCCGGCTGAAGCTGGAAGCGAAACGTCGTCTTGTCGGACGACGCAGTCCAGGTCCGGGCAACACTGGGGACGATATTGCCGGAGGCGTCAAGGTCGAGCAGCCCGGGGCAGATCAGTTTGAGGATCGGCGTTGCAGCGCTGGAATCGGAGAAGGCATCGTTGGGCTGCAGCGACAGCATTTCGTGGTTCGCCAGAATTCTGAGGACGGACATCGTTACTCCTCGACCTTCTCCGCCACCAGGTGCAGCTTGATTCCGGAGAAGTCGGCGTCGTCATAGGCAGCAACCAGATTGCCGAACGCAGCTTCTCGAGGAGCGTCGTCGAGGGATGCGAACCCGCGTCGCGACAGCTCGCTCATGTCGCGATAAATGTCGGGTGACCCGATTGCTATGTGGTCGATGACTGCCTGCTGGTCACCGGGCAGGGGTGCGTGGGGGTCGTGAATCAATTCGAGTCGACAATTGCTGAATTCCACGTGCGCGATGCGACGGCCCCCGGCAGGCGGGCTCAGGTCATGCGAGGCCTCGACCGCAAAAGCCAGACCAAGAACTCGTATCGCCGCATCCAGGTCGCCGACCCGGATTCCAATGTGGTGGATCTCAGTCATGACGACCCGGTGCCAGTTGGGTGCTGATCCGCTTCGCGGCAATGCCTAGGATCTCCTGCAGGTGAACATCCTGTTCGGCAGACATGCGCTGCTCCGGCCCAGCGATGCTGATCGCTCCATGCAGGTTCTTGCGCCGATCCAGGATGGGGCTCGCGATGGCTTTGACCCCTGGCTCGAATTCGCCGGCGGTGAGGGCGAAGCCTTGCTCTCGAATCGTCTCAAGTTCGGCGCGAAGCTTGTCCACGCTTGCGACGGGCTGGTCGCTGTATTCGGGCTCAAGCACTGTTGCGAGGGTCTCTGAATAGGCCGGCTCAGCGAGGTTGGCCAGAAGGATCTTGGAGGAAGCCCCGGAGTGCAGTGGCCGCAGCGTACCGGGCTTGAATGACAGGCTGATCGGGCGGGGCCCAGAGACCTGTTCCAGCGCCAACGCCTTGTCTCCGACGATGACGGTAAGGATCACGCTCTCCCCGGAGTCCAAGGCAAGCTGGCGCATTATCGGAAGTGCAATCTCAGACAGCGATCCTTCAGTCATCACGTTGCTCGCCAGGGTGAGAACGACGGGACCTAGAGCGTACTGTCCGGATGCCTGCCGCACGATCAGCCCTCGGTCTCGCAGGCTCTTCATGAACCGGTAGGTGGTGCTCTTGGTGTCACCTAGTTCGGCGGCCAGGTCGTCCACAGACCACGTGGGGCGCTCGGAAAACGCCATGAGCAGGTCTAAGACGCGGCCATACGCGGGTTCAATGTCGCTCACCGTAAGCTCCTACACTTTTCCATATGCTGCAAGTGGATCTCACCATATAGGAATTTCAAGCCGGTAACAAGTCGCAAATGCCGCGGATGGAGCCATCTGCTGGAGCGGCGGTGGTGCTTCAAGCGGCCACCGGTTAAAACGACGGAGGCCCCGGTCATC
>DATCXA010000319.1:0-6306 GCA_036566085.1 Propionibacteriaceae bacterium | reverse complement strand
CGGGCAAACTCCGCCGGCAGCGCACGGGTCCAGTCGGCGCCATACGCCTCGAGACTGTCACAGAAGACCGAGCCGACCAGGTCGACTGGGACAGCGTCAAGCATCGGGTCGCCGACTGCTCGCAGATGCGCCTCGGTCGCGGCCGCGGAGTAGTGGTCCAGCACCGGACCTTCGGCTCCGAGCGCGGCGCGCTTGACGTTCTGCCCGGTGAGTCGGGCGTACGCCAGCAGCACAACCCGGGGACTGGTCCCGGCCTTGATCAGGATTCGACCGTCGTCGACGGGCAACCGCTGGTAGGAAGTCGGCGGCTCTTGCAGCGACCCGGCACCGACGTACGCGGTGATCAGTTCATCGCCTGGCCAGGCTGAGACCACGGGTACCTCTAGCGGTCCCGGCCCGATCTCGCGTCGCTCCCAGTGCAGCTGCCGGGCAGCCAGCTCCCTGGAGATGTGCCGGCCGCCGAATGACCAGCCGCTGCCCAGTGTGAGGTCGAAGGTGAGCCCGAGCTCGTGTGCTCGTTCGGCGGCGAAGCGGAGGTCGGCCAGAAAGGCATCCGAACCGAACTCCGTGGCAGCCGTCGCGAGCGGATAGACGTACGCCACCTCGACCCCGCCAATTCCGGAGTCGGCCATCGTGGTGAGCTCGCGGTCCAGCTCCTGTCGGGTCACCGACGGTCCGAACCACCACCAGCGCATGCGGGGCGCCGTAGACCGGGGCGCGTCGGCGAACCCCAAGCGAAGATCATCGATGTCTATTGCCTCAGACCTTCCGTCAGACCCACTCCGGAATGAGAAAGCGCTTTCAGATAGCCTAATGCTATGACTACCCGACCTGATGAGTTGGACCCGTCCGCTGCCACTTTGCTCAACGATGGCGCCTATCCGGAGTCACAAGTCAGCTATGAGGGTGCCACCTATTGGCTGGAACGATCAGCTGATGGTGCCAAACGCCTCGTTGCCGTAGCCGATGATGAGTCGGCGTTCCGCGGCTTCGCGGGCACTACGGAGCGGACCAATGGCCAGGTTCGGCTCGTCGCAGACACCACGCCGGAGAATGCCCAGGCACTGCGGTCGGCGCTGCCGTGGCTGACGCCGTCCCGCTTCGGACTGCATACCTCGGTCGGCTTCGGCGACCGGCTCGGATTGGCGACACCCGGTCATGTACGGGCACTGAAAACGGTCGGCGGGCCAATCAACCCAGTCTTCGCCCAGCAGTCCATCCGCGAGATGGGCCGCTGCCATCGGACTCCGCGCAATGTGCTCGACGACGCCACCTGGGGAGCCTTCCAGGCCGGCTGGACCACGCCGGTCGGCGGCGACGCCGATCATCTTGAGCAGCTCGAGGACATCGACGACACCGTGGCCGCCGGCTTCGTGTTCTACACGCTGGATCCCAAGGCTGAAGTCGATCCCGAGGCTGAACACGCCGACGCTGCGGTGATCCAGCAGAAAGTCGAAGCGCTCGACTGGCCCAGTCTGGACTCTGACCTCGCGACTTTTAGGGGGTCCTACGTCGGGCATCGCATTGATCTCGAGCACGAGGCGATCGAGCTGGACGAGGAATCGGTCGTTCGCGCAATGGCAAAGTACGGCCCCTCCCTCGCGCACGCCATGGCCATGTACCGGCGCCTCAGGGAGAAAGGCATCGATTGTGAGGTGGAGTTCGCCGTCGATGAAACCGACTATCCGACCAAGCCGGCCGAGCATGTGGTCGTGGTCAGCGAGCTGCAGCGTCTCGGGATGGACTTCGTCTCCTTCGCACCGCGCTTCGTCGGCCGGTTCGAGAAAGGTGTGGAGTACATCGGCGATCTTGACGAGTTGCAGCGGGACTTCGAGATTCATGCCGAGATCTCCCGCGCGCTCGGCCCGTACAAGCTGTCGTTGCACTCCGGCTCGGACAAATACTCCACCTATCCCCTGATTGCCGAGGCAACCAAGGGCGTGGTGCATCTGAAGACTGCGGGCACCAGCTGGGCAGAGGCGCTCCGCGTGATTGCGCACAACGATCCTGATCTGATGCGAGAGGTTCTTGCGCTCGCCCTCGACAGCTTCGAAGCGAACCGCAAGAGCTACCACCTGTCCTGCGATCCGACGAAAATCCCCACTGATCCGACCGATGATCAAGTCGCGCGATTGATGGACCGCGTCGACTCACGCCAGGTACTGCACGTCGGCTACGGCGCGATCCTCGAGGAGTTCGGGCCGCGGATGTACCAGGTGTGGAACGACAACGAGGAGGAGCACTACCGCATCATCGCGGACCACTTCGTCAAGCATCTGACGCCATTTGCCTCGTACGCGCGTTAGGGGCGTGCGTAGGACTCCTTGGGGAGGTTGTACGTCAGGTCGATGGCCGTCTCCACTGCCTCGTCCGGGCTGAGCCGATGCTCCAGCACCAGACGGGCGAGATAGCCAGCATCGACGCGACGGAAGAGGTCGTGGCGTGCGGGTATCGACGCGAACGCCCGGGTGTCGTCGACAAAGCCGGAAGTGTTGTAGAAGCCGGCGGTCTCGACGGCGGATTCTCGGAATCGGCGCATGCCCTCGGGCGAGTCAAGGAACCACCATGGCGCACCCAGTCGCACCGAGGGATAGGTGCCGGCGATCGGCGCCAGTTCGCGGCTGTAGACAGTCTCGTCGACGGTGAACAGGATGACGCGAAACCGGGGGTCGGTGCCGAACCGGTCGAGCATCGGTCGAAGGGCATGGGTGAACTCAGTCTGAATGGGAATGTCGTAGCCCTTGTCCAGGCCGTACGTCTCCGAGATTGCGGTGTTGTGGTTCCGCAGCACGCCCGGGTGGATCTGCATGACCAGGCCGTCCTCGCAGGACATCTCAGCCATCTGGTACAGCATGTTCGCGGCGAAGGCGTCGACCTCGGCCGGACTCGGCTCCGCCCCACCCAGGACGCGGGCGTACAGCTCACGAGCGGCATCCACCTCCATCGGGGTGGTGTCCGCAAGTAAGTGGCCGTGATCGGTGGCGCGGGCGCCTGATTCGACAAAGGCTGCTCGGCGGGTACGCAGTGCCTCCAGAAAGCCGTCGTACGTCGCAGTGTCAGTCCCTGAGACCTCAGCCAGCTCAGCAACGTCGGCTCGCCAGTTCGGTCGATCAAGGTAGGCCACGGCGTCGGGCCGGAAGGTTGGAAGTACGCGCTCGCCGAGACCGTCGGCGGCCAGCTTGGCATGGTGCCGGAGGTCAGACGTAGCCGAGTCCGTCGTGGAGATGACCTCGATATTGAAGCGGTCGAGTAGCGCGCGTGGACGGAACCCGGGGTCGGCCACGGAAGCGGCGATCTGGTCATAGATGGCGTCGGCGGTCTCGGCGCTCGGAACCTGATCGACACCAAATACCTCGACGAGCTCGTGTTCCAGCCAATAGCGTGATGGCGTGCCGCGGAAGAGCTTCCAGTTCTCGCAGAAGGTACGCCAGATCTTTCGAGAGTCGGTCTCGACCGGGCCTCCATCGAGCCTGGGCACACCAAGCCGAGCAGGCTCGATGCCCTGAGAGGCCAGCATGCGGAACACGTAGTGATCGGGAACGATCAGGAGCTGCGCAGGGTCAGCGAATGGGACGTCGTCGGCCAACACCTCCGGTTCCACATGCCCGTGCATGCAGATCAGAGGCAGATCCTTCGTCTCGCTATAGATTTCCCAGGCGATGCTCCGCTGCTCCGCCGGAAACGGGAGCGCCCGGTGAGGGTCGAGCTGGAGGGACGACATCGACAACTCCTAACTTAGCGGGAAAGATCAACACCAAGGTCAAGATCGGTGATCTTGACTGGCACGCCGGTGCGCAATGACTCGTTGCCTGCCATGCCCACCGCGATCGCGCGGATTCCGGCCAGCCAATCGGCTGGCCGTTCTAACCAGTCATCTCCCGGCCCCCGGAAGATATCGGCGAGCAACAGCGCGTCGCCTCCACCGTGAGCTCCGGCGCCTTCTTCGATCTTGACGTCCTGCGCCGCCTCCCAGTGACGCTGCAGAGTAAGGCGTTCACCGCCGGTCCGTGATGCGGACCCCGGGACGGCGCTCGGGTCGATCACCACCCTGCCGTCCGCGTCAACGAGCACGGCCGCCCGTTCGACGACCTCGAGCTCGGCCCGGCCCTCGTCACCGTTGACGGCGATTCGGTAACCCTCCCAGGGCGAATGGGCATTGAGGGCATAGCTGAGAGTGGCGCCCCGGGCATAGTCCACGATCACTGCAAGGTTGTCTTCGGTGGTCACTCCCGGCCCGAACACGTCCTGGTCACGGTGGTAGCCGTCGTAGGACTCATTGTCCAGATAGAGCGCCTTGAGCCGCGGGTCCTCATTCAGATCGAGCTCCCACGGGTCGTGATCACCTTGATGGGTGCCTCTCTCGGCGCGCGGCGACATCCCCCGTGCTGCAGCGTTTTCGGCTCCATAGAAGCGCACACCGCCGCGGGCATACACCTGCTCGGGAGCGTCACTGAGCCACCAGTTCACAAGATCGAAATGGTGTGACGCTTTGTGAATGAGCAGGCCCCCGGAGTTGGACTTGTCCCGATGCCACCGACGGAAGTAGTCGGCGCCGTGTGCGGTGTCGAGCACCCATTCAAAGGTCACAGACAATGGCGTGCCGATTGAGCCGCTCTTGATCACTTCCTTGAGAGCGGAGTTCCGTGGCGAATAGCGATAGTTGTGTGTCACCACGACTTCCCGACCGGTACGCGCGACAGCCTCGGCGATCTGACGGGTGCTTTCGGGATTGATGGTTAACGGCTTTTCGACTACCACGTCGGCACCGGCATCGAGTGATCTCACGATCAGTTCGGCGTGGGTGTAATCGGGCGAGGTAATGATCACCCGATCGGCCCTGGTCTCGCTGAGAATCCGCTCCAGGGCGTCCGGCCCGCCGGTGACGACTCCGTTGATGTCCAGACCTGCTTGGGATATCCAGTTCAGATGAACCGCTAACCGGCCCGGATTCGGCTCTATGAGACCGACTAGTTCGGCCTCGTCGCGGTGGTTGCCAGCCATGGCGTCCAGGTACATCTGAACCCGATGGCCGGTTCCCACCACTACATACCGTCGTTTAGAGGACACGGATCTGACGCCTTTCGCGAATTGAAGAAGAGGGACCCACTGAGCGGTGTCCCGCACTGAGATTGCCTTCCGCGGGGAAGAGGCTCATGAATGACCCGCAGTCAGTCGAGCGGTGATCGCATCAGCGGGCAGCCCACCATTGAGACTGTGATAGAAGCGGTGACCCCGAGTCAGATCCCCTCGGTGAACGGTTTCACGCTCGAGGGACGATGCGTAGAGCGCGGTGACGAACTCCATCGTCCAACGCGTGCTCGCCAGCGTGGTGTCGTGGGGGCGGCCGGCGAGCATGTCGTCGACCAATTGATCGATCTGGGCCGCGTGGTTGCTGGGCAGATCCGACTCAGCGGAGGCCGCCCACAGGTCGTCGCCGCCCGCCCGTCCTTGATGTCCGGATCCGTTGGCGCTCAGCAGACCCGGATCACGCCCAAGACTGGCCGCCGCTGTTGCATCTGGCGCCGGCGTCCAGGACCAGTCGGCGTCGCTGTAGCCGTAGACGTGATTGACCTCGAGCGTTCCACCGGTGGTATCGATCCGAATGCGACTGAGCTCTCGTGGCGAGAGCAGGCTGGTCACGACTGTGCCCACCGCGCCACTGCCGAAGGCGACGATGGCCAGCGACACGTCCTCGAAGTCGATGGGGCGAGCGATCCGCGCCGCACGAGCGTCGACGGTCTCCCACGGGCCCATCAAGTGCAGAAGCAGGTCGATTTGATGAATGCCGTGCCCGAGCGTCGGGCCGCCGCCCTCGCCGGCCCAGTTGCCACGCCACTCCGGCAGGAAGTAGCTGTCGGGGCGATACCACAGGGTCTCGCAGACGGCGACCTGCGGAGTCCCCAACGCGCCCGAACTCAGGAGATGGTGGGCGCGACGCGCACCCGATCCGTGACGGTGCTGGAACACCACGTAGACCGAGCCCGAGCTTGCCTCCTCGGCCTCGGCGAGGACGTCCATGTCGGCCAATGTCGTGGTCGGTGGCTTCTCCAAGAGCACCGAGCAGCCCGACTCGAGCAGCTCGACGGCGACCTTGGTGTGATTCCCCGGAGGCGTAGCGACGGACACGAGGTCAGGCTGCTGCTTGAGGAGCTCACGGCAGGAGTCGTATGCCGTCGTCCCGTAGGCGGCGGCGAAGGCATCGGCACGTACGAGATCAAGGTCGACAACGCCCACCAACTCGACGCGTGGGTTGTTTTGGTAGCTGAGGGCATGCGAACGGGCGATCGAGCCACATCCGACGATCCC
>DATCXA010000284.1:0-2287 GCA_036566085.1 Propionibacteriaceae bacterium | reverse complement strand
CAGCCGCAGTGACAACTGGGCGGGATGCTGCGGTTGCGGGCCGGGATGCGACTGTGCCGATGGTCGCCCGGAAGGGTCGGGCGAGCTATCTCGGCGAGCGCAGCGCGGGACACATGGATCCAGGTGCGGCCTCTATGGCGCTGCTGTTCGAGGCCCTGGCCGCCGAATTGGCAGGCTGACCGACGATGGTCGGGATCGTCGTCGTCTCCCACAGCGCCGACCTGGCTCGGGCGGCGGTGGACTTGGCCCTGCAGATGGTAAACGGTCCAGCGCCGCGGATTGAGATCGCAGCGGGCACGGCCGACGAACGTCTCGGCACCGACGCGGCACGCGTAGCACAGGCCGTCGAGGCGGCTGACGATGGCGAAGGCGTCGTCGTGATCATGGATCTTGGTTCTGCAATCTTGAGCGCAGAACTTGCCCTCGAGCTCTTGCCAGAGCCAGGCATCAAGACTCGTCTCGTCGCGGCCGCATTTGTGGAAGGCATCTTTGCTGCTGTCATTTCAGCGGCCGGCGGTGCTCAACTCGACGCTGTCGCCCGGGATGCAGAAGAGGCACTCGAAGCCAAGGTGGCCCAGCTTGATCAGGCACAGCTAAGTCAGAGCCAGCTTCCTGGAGACGCTGTCGCCCCGGCGATCAGTCGCCCGGCGATCGTTGCAGAGACGACCGTTGTCAACCCGGATGGCATCCACGCACGACCCGCGGCGCTCATCGTCCAGACCCTCGCATCCTTCGATGCACAGGTCACTATCGCCACCGATCGCTCGGAGCCCGTGTCGGCGCGCAGCCCTACCGCCTTGATGTCACTCGGTGCCCGAGCGGGTGATGTGCTTCGGATCGAAGCCGATGGCGCTGGCGCTGCCACCGCGGTTGATCGCATTGTCGCCTTGGTACGCGATGGTTTCGGCGAGCTCGTTCGCTTCGGCCGGCCCAGCTCACCGGACCGGGCTTTCGACGTGCACCGTCCTGAGCCGGTCGAAGAGCCCATCTCGCATCCGATCGGAGTCAGCCCAGGACGCGTGGTCGGCCCAGCCTTGCGGCTGCCCGATCCGATCACCGAGCCCGATCCGACTGCCGGCCTCCCGGAGGCTGAACGGCCGGCCGCGGTCGAACGACTCGCACGCGCTGCGGCTGATGTGGCGGATCAGCTACGTGGCCGCGTGAGCGCGGCCAGCACCGTGGGCGAGCTGCTCGCGGCAACCGCGGCAATCGCTACAGACCCTGAGCTGCTTGCTGGCGCGAGCATGCGCGTACGGGAACGCGGCCTCACCCCAGAGCGGGCAGTGTGGGAGGCGATGGAAGTCGCGGCAGACTCCCTGCGCGAGTCCGGATCTCGCCAGGCGTTACGGGTGTCCGATCTCTACGGCGTCCGCAACCGGATAGTCGCACTGCTCACGGGTCGGTCGGCGGCGGGCGTACCCGATCCTGGGTATCCCTTCATCTTGCTCACAGTTGATCTTGCACCAGCCGACGCCGCCGAGCTGGATCCCTCGCGCTGCCTGGCAATCGTGACCGAGGAGGGTGGGCCGACCTCTCACACCGCGATCATCGCTCGATCACTCGGCATACCGGCCGTTGTTGCGGCGCGTGGCGCCACCACAATCGCAGATGGCACGGTGCTGCTGGTCGACGGCAGCACCGGCGAATTGATCACAGAGCCGACGATTGATCAACGAGCCACGGCAACTACGGCGCTTCGCAGCCGCGAGCGCCTTGCTGGGCCTGGCCGGACGGCCGACGGCCACGAGGTGCATCTGCTTGCGAACATCACAGCTATTGAGGATGTTGCCGCGGCGCTTGAATGCGGCGCCGAGGGGGTCGGTCTGTATCGCACCGAGCTGTGCTTCCTGGACAGAGTCACGGTTCCTCCGATTGGGGACCAGGTCACCGCCTACCGCGCCGTGCTCTCGAAGTTCGGCGGCCGCCGGGTGGTGGTGCGCACACTGGACGCCGGCTCGGACAAGGCGCTGCCCTTTTTGGGTCACGCTGATGAGCCGAATCCTGCCTTGGGAGTTCGCGGGATCCGTACAGCCGTGATCTATCCGCAGCTACTTCATGATCAACTGAAGGCGATCAAGGAGGCTGCCGAGGCCGAGTCCGCAGAGCTTTGGGTAATGGCGCCCATGATCACTACTGTTGCCGAAGTGCGTAGCTTCTCACAAGCGGTGCGCGAGGCCGGTCTGCCGACTATCGGCATCATGATCGAAACTCCAGCTGCTGCGCTACAGGCCGAACAAGTTCTGACCGAGGTCGACTTCGTCAGTATCGGTACCAATGATCTTGCCCA
>DATCXA010000278.1:0-2650 GCA_036566085.1 Propionibacteriaceae bacterium | reverse complement strand
TGTGGCGCCGACCGGTTGCCCTGGCCGGCCGAACCGGGCCGCAGTTGCCTCCGTCCGCGCCGGCTGCCGGTCGCCAGGGAACGCCGTGCACCACCCGCACCAGCCGCACACCACGCCAGGGATGCCGCTTGTGGCTCAGCCTGCTTCCTCGCGCTCCCGTTGCACCGCGAGGGCCAGGTCCCACAGCGAGCCCTCACCGGGCACGGTCCACCTGCTTGGGCCCTGTACCGCGACCGGTGCACGATCCCACCGAGCGAGCTCCCACATGTGCGCGACCAGCCCCGACGGTGAGTACCGCTCACCGTCAGCGGCCCACACCAACGGCCGGCCACGCTCGTTGACCCATGATGCCTCGGCTCGGCGCGGGTCCTCAGCCAGCCAGCCGGCCAACGCCCGTCGCTCCGGAGCGGTCCCAGCTCGGAACTCAAGTTTGGTGCCATCCTCGAGTCGCCCCGAGTCGACCAGCACAGGGACCGCGTTGGGTCGGCGGTTCCGCTTCTTGAGCGTGGCGGGCTGGTACGCCTGCGGCAACGCGGACGACGGAATACCCTCGCGGAGCTCGGCGAGCACAAGCTCAGCCAGTTCGACGCAGCGCTCCGAGCTGGCGAAGGTGCTCCCGATGAACGAGGCGGCGCCGTACCGCGCGTCTACGCGGCTGGCCAGCCGAGCGAGCGTGTCGATCGCTATCTCGGCTACCTTGGCGCGATCCTCGCCGCGCCATGGCGTGTCTGGGTCATCGATGCCGTCCGGGCCGATCCGGCGAAGCACGAGGTGGGCGACGAGCAGCGCTCCCTGTTCTGCGATCGCTGTGATGCGGCCCTGCCGTGTCCGGCCCCACTCGTGCAGTACCGCGCGCACGTTTCGCAGTAGCAGCACTGAACGCCAGATTTGGACCGCACTGGGCGGTCCAGCGAAGAGCAGATCGTACGCGCCCTGACCGCCACTCTCCCACAAGAGCTCGGGCATCTTCGCCCGGGCAGCCAGTGCTGCGTTGCGATGGGCGCACGCAAGAGCGAGAGCAGCCTCCTCCACTGAGCAGCCTGCCTCAGGGGGTGGAAGCGGCTCCCCGCGCCGAACAACGTAGTCCTTCTGCAAGGAGAGTCTGAAGTCGTCGCGGATCTGAGCCTGCGCGGCATCCAAGGCAACGAAGTCGCGCCGCAGCATGCGGTTCTGTGTGTTCGTCGCCTCGACCACCAGTTCAGGGAAACCCGGCGGGCATGCGGCCAGGCTGATCACCCGGACTCCAACTCTGGCCTCGTCGACCGCGTCCTTATCGATACCGGCGGCCTCGCTGATCGCGACAACGGTCTGTGCTCCATTGACGACAGTCGCACCTTGTAAACGCAGTTCGACCGGCGTTCGGCGGCCTCGACTCCAAGGAACCGCTTCCATCGTGTCACACAGGACAGTGATGCCATTGTTGAAGTACCAGAAGCTTCGTGGGTCCTCCACGAGCGTGCGAACCATACGCGAGTTCTCGGAGGTGTGCCCGAGCCAGGTTCGAATGTTCCGGCTGAAAATCCGGTAGCCGTGCTCTGCGTACCACTGCGCGACCTCGGCCGCTTCTACGGCACCAGAGTACGCGTCGAACGGCTCAGCCACGTGGGCGTACTCGTCCATCCGGACGGTCATCTCGATCGATGGCTCGGCGATCCCGTCCCGGACGATCTGCCAGATCTCCCTGGCATCGAGAAGCCGGTGGTCAAAGAGGTCACCCGACTCGTTCAGCCAGCGTTCTTCATCAGTGATGACCCGTTCCACCTCGGACGACAGCGATTCAGTCCGCATCGCAGCGATCACGAGAGTGATCCTGCACTGCTTTTCATCGAGGATCGCCTGCACCCGATCGGTAAAGGGCTGGAAGCGGTCGTTGAAGCGATCGAAGGCTCGTTCGTCGATGAGCCGAACGCCTTCGATCATGGCACGCGCCTCGCCCGTGCTTACCCTTGCCGCGCCGGCATCGCTCCACTTGGTCTGAACGAGCCACAGGTGAGAACGGGCGTCTTCGATTGCGAGAGCATCGATCCCGTTGTCGTCACGACCGTCGATCACCGCCTCGGCCGCATCGCTGTTCGAACAGTCGGTGAGATTCCGGACCACCAACGCAGCAAGCGCACGTGACAGGAAGTGCTGCTCCCGCTCGGGATCACTCTTGTGCTCGATGTCGCTCAGATCGATCAAGTCGCCAAACTCAGCTTTGAGCGCATCGCGTACATGGCGGACCTGCGTCAGGGTTCTTCTACTCTGAGAGTTCTTCTGCATCACTTCCGCCTAGAGGCCATCGAACCGGCCCGCGTGACAACGGCACGCGGCGCGGTGTCCGCACACACGTTGCTCACTCTATCGACCACCGGCCGTGTGACGTCCCACGTGACACACCGTCGCCTCGTGCTGAAATGAGAACGTCGTCCTGTGCAAAACGCAACGGCGGATCACCGGTGCGAGTCGATCACTCGCTGAGTCGGGATGGGCGTTGGTAGAGGGCGCCGGAGGGGTAGCAGGATAGTCGGTTGGGATGAGGGTGCGGACGGGGGTGAAGCCGTGGTCGTGGTAGTAGCGCTGTAGGGCCTGGTTGTTCGACCAGATGTCGATGCGGACCCATCGGGCGCCTTCGTGTGCTGCGCGGTCGCAGGCCCAGTCGAGGACGGCG
>DATCXA010000262.1:0-4282 GCA_036566085.1 Propionibacteriaceae bacterium | reverse complement strand
ATTTAGAGGGCCAGGGCACATGTAGTAGCGCGGAATCCGAGCCTCGCCCCCACCTCGGTCAGGGTAAGGTCACATAGTCACTGCGCGCGGGCGCGTCCGCACCGTCAACAATGAGAAGGAAATCCCATGTCCGGAGGGGAGATCGCAGGTCTGATCGCCGCCATCGCCTTCGTTGCCCTGGTGGCACTGACGGCCGTGCCGCTGCTCAAGCTCGGGCGAGTACTGGAGGAGCTTCGGCTTGCGGTGCGTGACATCGGCCATGAGTCGGTCCCGATTCTGACCGAGCTGCGCGGCACCGTACGCGCCACCAACGACGAGCTCGTCAAACTGAGCGTCGTGACCGAAGATGCCGCGAGGGTCAGCCGCAATGCGACTGTGGTCACCGAGAACGCCGCACAGATGACGCAGTTGTTCTCGGCCACGCTCGGCGGACCGCTAGTCAAGACGGCGGCGTTCAGCTACGGGGTACGGAAGGCCATTAAGGGCAACGGCTCCCGCCGTAAGGCCAAGCGGAGCGCATGATGTTGCGACGCTTGTTGTGGTTTCTTGTCGGCGCTGGCGTTGCGATCTTCGTTTACCTGAAGATCCGGAATTACTTAAAGAAGGCGAGGCCGGAGGCTATTGGTCATCGCGTCGCAGAGTCCGCCAGCGGCGTGAGCGACTCCGCCCGCGGATTTATTGACCGGGTACGAGCTGGAATGGCCGAGCGTGAAACGGAACTTCGCGAAACGCTCGGCCTGCCCGACGATCAGCGTTAACCCGGTCCCTTCTAAGTTCAAGGAACACGTCATGAAAACCGCCGAGATTCGGCGCCGCTTCCTGGATTTCTTCGCAGCCCGCGGTCACGAAGTGGTGCCGTCCGCACCTCTGCTCTACAACGATCCGACACTGTTGTTCGTCAATGCCGGAATGGTGCCCTTCAAGAAGTACTTCATCGGCGCCGAAACCCCGCCTTTCGATCGAGCCACAAGCGTGCAGAAGTGCGTCCGGACCCTCGATATCGATGAGGTTGGCAAGACGACCAGGCATGGCACGTTCTTCCAGATGAACGGGAACTTCTCCTTCGGCGACTACTTCAAAGCCGAGGCCATACGGTTCGCGTGGGATCTGGTGACCAGCTCACAAGAAAGCGGCGGCTACGGGTTTGACCCTTACAAGATCTGGGTCACCGTCTTGCACTCCGATGACGAGGCGGCAGCGCTGTGGCAGAGCATTGCCGGGTTGCCACCAGAGCGGATTCAGCGCCGCGGCCTACTCGACAACTACTGGCACATGGGCGTTCCAGGCCCCGGTGGGCCATGCAGCGAGATCTGGTTCGACCGCGGTCCCGAGTATGGCCCAGACGGCGGTCCTATCGTCGATGAAGATCGTTTCCTGGAGATCTGGAACTTGGTCTTCATGCAGGAGGAGCTCTCCCTCATCCGGAAGAAAGACGACTTTGACGTCGCACGCCCGCTGCCGCGTAAGAACATCGACACCGGCATGGGTCTGGAGCGCGTTGCCTGCCTGTTGCAGGGTGTGGACAACCTCTACGAGATTGACCAGGTCTACCCAGTGATCGACGAGGCCGCTCAGCTGGCGGGCAAGCGATATGGCGATCGGCACGAGGACGACGTGCGGCTGCGGGTGGTCGGCGACCACGTTCGCTCGGGTCTGATGTTGATAGCCGATGGCGTCACCCCAGGCAACGAAGCGCGCGGATACGTACTTCGCCGGCTGCTACGCCGGGTGATACGCGCCATGCGGCTGCTGGGGGTAACAGAGCGTGTGCTGCCGGAGCTGCTGCCGATCAGCCGCGACCTTATGGCGGAGTCCTATCCCGAAGTTGCTTCTGATTGGCTACGGATCTCCCAGATCGCGTACGCCGAGGAGGACGCTTTCCGCCGCACATTGGCCACCGGCACTCAGATCTTCGATCTTGCTGTAGCGGACGCCAAGAGCCAACATCAGAGCGTTCTGAGCAGCGAGCGGGCGTTCCAGCTACACGACACGTACGGATTCCCGATCGACCTGACCCTGGAAATGGCCGACGAGCAGGGGCTCAGCGTTGACGAGGCGGGCTTTCGGCGGTTGATGCAAGAGCAAAAGGATCGCGCGAAGGCCGACGCCAAATCCAAAAAGGCAGGCGCTCAAGCGGTGGAGATCTACCGGGACTTGCGTGCCGTGGGACCGACTCCGTTTACCGGCTACACCGAGCTCAGCACCGAGTCGAAGGTCCGCGGCATTGTGGTGGACGGGGCGCTCGCTGAGGCAGCCGAAGAAGGCGACGTGGTCGAGGTCGTCTTGGAGCAGACGCCGTTCTACGCCGAATCCGGTGGCCAAGACTCCGACGCGGGCCGAATCATCGGCGATGGTGTTGAGCTTGAGGTCGTCGACGTGCAGCGTCCGGTGAAGGGCCTCATCGTGCATCGGGTGCATGTCAAGCAGGGCGAGCTGCTCAGCGGCGCACAAGTGCTGGCCGCGGTCGATGGCGAGTGGCGGATTGGGGCGTGCCAGGCGCACTCGGGCACGCACGTCATGCATGCCGCACTGCGGCAGGTACTGGGCCCGACGGCCTTGCAGAGTGGCTCGTACAACAAGCCGGGCTATCTGCGACTTGACTTCGCCTGGCAGAGCGGCCTCAGCCAGCAGGTTCGCGCCGATGTCGAGGAGGCGGCGAACCAGGCGATCCGCAAGGACTTGAACGTCAGCGCGACGATCATGCCGCTGACCAGGGCACGTGAGATCGGTGCGCTGGCGCTGTTCGGCGAGACCTACGACGAGCAGGCGGTACGGGTCGTCGAGATGGGTGGTCCGTGGTCGCGTGAACTGTGCGGCGGCACGCATGTGCAACACACGTCACAGATCGGGCTCGTTACGATCACCGGCGAAGCGAGTGTGGGGTCCGGCGTTCGCCGTGTCGAAGCGTTCGTCGGCATTGAGGCGTTCCGCTATCTCGCCAAGGAACGCTCGCTCGTCATGGGATTGAGCGAGGCGCTCAAGGTGCAGCCCGACCAGCTGCCGGATCGGATTAACAAATTGCTGACGCAGCTGAAGGCGGCCGAGAAGCAGATCGCGGATCTGAGGAGCCGAACGGTGTTGTCCGATGTGAACAACATCGTCGCGCAGAGTCACGACATGTGGGGGGTCGGTTACGTCGCCCACCGCGCTGACGGTGTCGCCGGCAACGACTTGCGTACATTGGCGCTGGAGATCCGCAATCGAGTACAGAACAGCCCATCGGTGATTGCAGTCGTAGGCGGATCGGTCGACAAGCCGAGCGTGGTCATCGTCACGACCGAAGGAGCGCGCGATCGCGGTCTGGATGCGGGCGAACTGGTACGCGTCGCGGCCGAGACACTTGGCGGTCGCGGCGGCGGTAAGCCCGACATCGCTCAGGGTGGGGGCACCGATGGGGCGCGCGCCGAGGATGCCCTCAAAGCCGTGGAGTACGCCATCGGGCACGCCCTACAGTCGTCCTGAGGCCGCGCGTAGGTTCGGTCCTTCGGTCAGGGACTCGTCGGCGGCCCAGCGAAAACGTGAGGCTTTTCCTTGCTCGGTGCATTGCGTCAGAGACCAGGGTTAACCCACTTTGCTGACTTTCTGCACAGGTTGCAAACGGTGCAGACCGTCAGCAAGCTATGCAAAGTTTGGCCATCCAGCCAGAAAGAGGACCTAGGGCAGATGCGGCAAGGCGTACGGCTGGCGTTCGACTGGGGAGACGTGCGGATTGGCGTTGCGGCATGTGACCCGGAGGGTCTGCTGGCGTACCCCCTTACGACGGTTTCGGCGGGCGCAGATGAAGTCGCCAAGCTGACGGCCATGGTGGCTGAACATGTGCCGATCGAGGTCCTGGTCGGGTTTCCGCGGAGCCTGGGTGGCGGCGAAGGTCCGGCAGCAGCCAAGGCGCGGGAGCGGGCGGTGCGATTGGCCGGTGCGGTCCGCGTACCAGTGCGGCTGGTGGATGAGCGGCTGACGACTGTGACCGCCTCACGGCGGCTGTCAGAAGGTGGGAAACGGGCCAAGGAGCAACGGAAACTGATCGATGCAGCGGCTGCGGTCAGCATCCTCGAGCACGCTTTGGCGTTCGAACAGTCGCAGGGAAAGCCTCCAGGGGAGTTAGTATCCGGCCAGCCTCATCCCAGCCAGTAACGCAGCGTCTGCCGAAAGCGGCTTTCACTAGGGCTTCCACCCGACTCTTACCCCTCTTCGTGTCGTTGTGTCCAACGTCGTGCTAACGCGTCCGTTAGCAAACGGTTTGCAAGAGAGAGGGCGCCTCAAGATCACCTAACCCACCACAACG
>DATCXA010000256.1:0-11107 GCA_036566085.1 Propionibacteriaceae bacterium | reverse complement strand
GTGCGGATTGTCGACGCGGAAGATTCGTACGCCGTGGCTCATCCAGAGCCTCACGATGCGCAGACTCTCCTGATAGATGCCGTCGCGGTCGTTGTCGAAGTTGATGGGATAGATGTCTTGGTACTTCTTCGGAGGATTCTCCGCGTACGCAATAGAGCCGTCGGCGCGCTTGGAGAACCACTCCGGATGCTCGGTGACCCAGGGGTGATCAGGCGAGGCCTGGAGCGCGAAGTCCATCGCCACCTCGAGCCCTAGGGAGTTGGCTTTCTCGACGAACCTGTCGAAGGCAGCGAAGTCGCCAAGATCGGGATGGATGGCGTCATGCCCGCCCTCCTCAGCACCGATCGCCCATGGAGACCCAGGATCGCTCGGTCCGGGCTTCAGCGTATTGTTCGGCCCTTTGCGGAAGGTTTTGCCGATGGGGTGGATCGGTGGGAGGTAGACAACGTCGAAGCCCATCGCCGCCGCCGCCTCCAGCCGTTCATGCGAGGTGTCGAACGTGCCTGATATCCACTTCTGGTCCTCCTCGTCCCACTGCGCACCCTGAGAACGCGGGAAGAACTCATACCAGGACGAGAACAACGCCTTGCGGCGGTCGACGAAGATCGGATAGTCCGGCGTTGGCGAGACCAGCTCGCGGGGGCCGTAGCGCTTCATTGCCTCTCGTACGTCCGCTGCGAGGACGACCTCTAGCCGGTCCTCGACCTGCTGTCCAGAGTCGAGGTTCTTGGCCGCTCCTTGCAGCAGCGCGGCGACCTGGTAGTCATCGGCCGCTTCAGCATCAGCGGCAGCTCTGTCAAACAGGGCAATGCCTTCAGTGCAGACCAGGGAAACGTCAATGCCGGCTGGAATCTTGATTTCCGCGTTGTGCACCCAGGTCTCCCAAGGATCGCTCCATCCCTCGACGTGGAACTTCCACAAGCCTTCTGTCTCAAGCACCACCGAGGCCGTCCACCAGTCGAAGCCCAGCGGCGTGGTGGGGCGCATCGGCTCCAGCCGCTCCTTGCCATCGGGGTCGGTAAGTACTACTGACGCGTTTACGGCGTCGTGGCCCTCGCGGAGGACCGTCGCGCGTATCGGAATCGATTCCCCGACCACAGCCTTAGCCGGGTAGGCCCCACCCTCGATGACCGGTGACACCTTGTGTACCAGAATGCGATCGAATGTCGCTCCCAGCGTCGGCTCGGTGATGGTGACGGCCGACGTGCCGCCGGGTGAGGTATCGGGCGGTGTGGCGGAGCCCTGGAACGACGATTCTGTGGAAGCTGCCTGTGCCGCGTCGTCGCGCTCAGGCATCGGAAGTCCTGAATTTGTTGCCGTCACGGACCTCAACTTATCGGCCCTACTTCCTGAGCGGCAGGGGTCGGATACATCGAGTTTGGCTGCATTAGTCGCGTTCGGCTGGGTACCCAAGTACCCGCGAGTTGATCCGACTCGATGAGGAAAGAAACCCGATATCCTCCAAAGTTCGTCGGTAGGTTATGCGAGTGCGCGCTATTCGCCGTTTCATCGTTCGCCCGGTGCTGCCAGAGCCGCTCAAGCCATTGGGCGATCTGGCCCGCAACCTGCGCTGGTGCTGGCACACGGAGACGCAGGATTTGTTCCGATCGGTGGATCCTCAGTTATGGGAGAGCACCGGCGGCGATCCGGTCCGGCTTCTGGCTGATGTATCCGTCGAGCGCCTTCATGCGCTGTCCATCGACAAGCGCTTCCTCAAGAATCTTCGCCTGATTCAGGCTGATCTGGCCGACTACCTGACAGGGGATCTGTGGTATCAGGGCTACGCTGCGGAGAATCCGAGCGCACCGGTTGCCATTGGTTACTTCTCGCCGGAATTCGGCATAACGGAGGTGCTTCCGCAGTACTCAGGCGGACTGGGCATTCTCGCTGGTGATCATCTCAAGACTGCAAGTGATCTTGGTGTGCCGATCATCGGAGTCGGACTGCTCTACCGCCAGGGTTACTTTCGGCAGTCGCTGAACGCCGCGGGCTGGCAGCAGGAACGTTACCCGCTCCTGGATCCGAACTCACTGCCGTTGACCTTGCTGCACGATGAGGAAGGCTCGGTCCGAGTCGAGGTGCCACTGGACGGTCGTACTCTCTACGCTCAGGTCTGGCTCGCGCAGGTGGGCCGGGTGCCCTTGTTAATGCTGGATTCCGATGTCGAGCAGAACGACGGTTATGAGCGAGAAGTCACCGACCGGTTGTACGGCGGTGGTACCGACCATCGGCTCGAGCAGGAGGTGCTCCTCGGTATGGGCGGCGTACGCGCCATCCGCGCGTACTGCCGAATCACGGGCACACCAGCGCCCAGTGTGTACCACACCAACGAAGGTCATGCCGGGTTCCTTGGTCTGGAGCGGATCCGCGAGTACATGCAAAGTGGCGTTGACTTCGACACCGCACTCGAACTCACTCGCGCGGGGACGGTCTTTACGACCCACACCCCGGTTCCGGCCGGTATCGATCGGTTTCCCCGCGAGCTCATCGTTCACCAATTCTCAGGCTTCGACGATCTGCAGGTCGACCGCGTCCTGGCCTTGGGCGCCGAAGATTACGAAGGCGGTGATCCCAACAAGTTCAATATGGCCGTGATGGGCTTCCGACTTGCCCAGCGAGCCAATGGGGTGTCGTCGTTGCACGGCGTGGTGTCTCGGGAGATGTTCCGGGGATTGTGGCGATCGTTCGACACCAGCGAGGTGCCGATCACTCAAATCACCAACGGCGTCCACCATCTCACCTGGGTGCATCGCGATCTGCTCGAGCTGCTCGAGGCGCCGAGCGGCAGTCCATCGGAGAGCGACGGCTACGACTGGGACGCGCTGACCCGTGTGGACAGCAAGACCATCTGGGCGCTCAAACGGAGGATGCGCGAAGACCTCATTGCCATGACGCGAGAGCGGCTGGCGGCCAGCAGCGCCAATCGAGGCATGCCCGCGGACTGGGTCGCCAAAGCCCTTAACCCCGACGTCGTGACCTTCGGCTTCGCGCGGCGGGTGCCGTCCTATAAGCGGTTGACCTTGATGCTGCGCGATCCCGCACGGCTCAAGGCGCTGTTGACTGACAAGGAGCGGGGGATTCAGATCGTCATTGCAGGCAAGGCGCACCCAGCGGACGAGGGCGGTAAGGCCTTGATCCAGCAGGTGGTGCAGTTTGCCGATGATCCCGAGGTCCGGGAACACATCGTTTTCCTTCCCGATTACGACATAGCCATGGCCAAGCGGCTCTACCCGGGCTGCGATGTCTGGATGAACAATCCGCTGCGTCCGTATGAAGCGTGCGGGACTTCGGGGATGAAGGCAGCGGTTAACGGGGCAGCGAATCTGTCGATTCGCGACGGCTGGTGGGACGAGTGGTTCGATCCGGCGTACGGCTGGGAGATCCCTTCGGCCGAAGGTGCGGACGGTGGGGAACGGCGCGATGATCTTGAAGCCAAGGCACTCTATGACATCATCGAGAACGAGATCGTGCCGAGGTTCTACGATGTTGATCAGTACGGGTTGCCAGAGCGCTGGATTCAGATGATCAGGGATACCATCACTGGACTGGCCCCTAAGGTCATCGCATCGCGGATGGTTCGGGAGTACGTGACGAATCTCTACGCCCCGGCGGCAGCTTCCAGCCGCGCCCTCAACTCATCCACCGGTGGAGCGCAAGCACTGGCCAGTTGGAAGCGGCGGATTCGGGAAGCGTGGCCGAGGGTTTCTGTTGAGCATGTGGAGTCGCTCGGTGGGGAGCAGGTGGAGGTCGGAGCCAAAATCCACGTCAGCGCACTGGTCCGGCTCGGCGATCTCACTCCTGACGACGTTCAGGTGCAACTTGTGACGGGTCGAGTTGGCGCTGACGACGGGCTCTACGATCCGCGGGTGAACCCGTTCCCGACCGGCATCGATGTCGATGGCGGGCTGCGCCGATACGAGAGCTGGGTGGAGGCCAGGCACGCCGGGGCCATCGGCTATACGGTCCGCGTTGTGCCCTATCACCCGCTGTTGGCAAGCCAGGCCGAAATGGGCCTCGCTGCCTTGCCGGCAAGTGGCCCGACACCTTCCTCAGGCGGCTACGGGTCGTAGTCAGCTGACAGGTCGGCGGAGGCTAGTCAACCTGGAGCACGACGACCGTACGCCCGGGCAGCTGCAGGGTAGAACCAGCCGCGATCTTCTCTGTCGGCAATTCGCCCTCGGTTCCGGTATGGGCGACGACGGTATATGTGTCGGCCCATGGTCCATCCGGGAGCTCCACCTGGATCGGGTCTGAACCGGCGTGGAACCAAATAAGAAAGGCCTCGTCGTGTGCCCGGTACGGGTCGTCACATGCGAGGTACATGCCCAGTGTGCGTCGAGTGGGGTCGCGCCAGTCATGCTCGGTCATCTCGGCGTTCTGACCGCCGAACCACGCCATGTTCTTGCGTCCCTGCGGCCGGCCGTTGGTATCGAGCAGGAACTCTCCATGCGGGTAGCCGTCCCGCCGCAAAACCTGACGTTCTGCTTTCAGCTGAAGTAGTTTGCGCGTCAGTTCGGTTTGCTCGCTCCATATTTCCTGGGTATCCCAGTGCACCCACGAGATGGGCGAGTCTTGGCAATAGGCGTTGTTGTTGCCCTGTTGAGTGCGGCCAAGCTCATCGCCACCGGTGATCATGGGCACACCGACTGCCAAGATCAAGGTCGCCAGGAAGTTCCGCGCCTGACGGTGCCGCAGGGCATTCACCGCCGGAATGTCGGTCTCGCCCTCTACGCCGCAGTTCCATGATCGATTGTCGTCAGATCCGTCTCGGTTTGACTCACCGTTGGCACCGTTGTGCTTGACGTTGTAGGTCACAAGATCACGCAGCGTGAAGCCGTCGTGTGCGGTCACGAAATTCACGCTCGCAGTGGCCGGTCGGCGGTCGCGATCAAAGATGTCGGGGGAGCCGGTGAGCCGCTGCGCCAGCTCGCCGACACCGTTGGTGTTGCCGCGCCAGTAGTCGCGGACATGGTTTCGGAAACGATCGTTCCATTCGCTCCAGCCCGACCCGAAGGCGCCCACCTGGTAGCCATAGGGACCCATGTCCCAAGGCTCGGCGATGATCTTGACCTGGCTGAGCACGGGATCTTCGCGAATCGCCTGCTTGAATGGATGATCTTGATCAACATGATGGCGTTCGTCCCTGATCAAGGTGGTTGCAAGATCGAAGCGAAAACCGTCCACACCCATCTCAGTAACCCAGTAGCGCAGCGAATCCAGCACCATGCGCAGTACGCCGGGTTCGGAGGTATCTACCGAGTTGCCGCATCCGGTGACGTCGTAGTCATTGCGTTTATCGTCGGTCAGCCGGTAGTAACCGAGGTGGTCGATACCCCGGAAGCACAGCGTGGGACCCTCGTGACCGCCCTCGCCGGTGTGGTTGTAGACGACATCCAGGATGACCTCGAGTCCGGCATCGTGCAGCGCCGACACCATCTCCTTGAACTCCCGCACCTGTTGGCCCAGGGTGCCGACCGAACCGTACGCAGAATGCGGGGCGAAGTAGCCCAGAGTGTTGTATCCCCAGTAGTTGGAGAGCCCTCGACCCGCGAGGAAGGGCTCAGAGATGAAGTGGTGCACCGGTAGTAGCTCGACCGCCGTGACGCCAAGGTCGGCAAGGTGCTGGACGACGGCGGGATAGGCCAATCCGGCATACGTGCCACGCACGTGCTCAGGTACCGCAGGATGCAGCCGGGTGAAGCCTCTGACATGGAGTTCGTAGATCACCGTCTCCGAGAGGGGCCTGCGGCGCGCGATCGGTCGTGGCGGAGGGGACTCAGCAACGACGACGCTAAGCGGCACGGCAGCGAAGGAGTCGGTGGTGTCGGGGACGTAGTCAGATTCCTTGGTGTGGTCCAGAATCGGGCCTGAGTAGTCAACGCCGCCGGTAATCGCCCGGGCGTACGGATCAACGAGCAGCTTGGCTGGGTTGAAGCGAGCCCCTGCGGGGGGCTCCCAAGGCCCATGAACCCGGAAGCCGTAGCGTTGCTCCACACCCACGCCATGGATGAAGACCGTCCAGACTCCATCGTCGGCGCGGGCCATGTCGTGGTTGGTCTGGTTGCGGTCCTCATCGACCAGAGCAAGCTCAACCCGTGTCGCCCGTGGCGCCCAGAGACCGAAGGACGCACCACCATCGCGGATGCGAGCGCCGAGAACCGAGGTGTCCTCCGGCACTGGCAATGCAGTGGACATAATCTAGGTGCGCCTTTGCATCTGCGGCTTGCTGGACCGGTCGCATAAAGCGACTCAACCCCCTCTCGGGGGAAGATGCGCTTCATTCTGCCTCAGTTGGACGACAGATGCCGATCATCCGGACGTCGTGAGCACAGCGCAACCGGTTGCCCTAACCGTAAGCATTCGCGTCTGGCGATCGCAATACATTCGGGCAGAGGCGCCAGATCTTGCTCCGTGAGCGTTGCATCTCAGCTGAACTTGTCAAATTTCCGACCATTGCGGTGTATTCGATAGTCGATCGCGGCCTAAGTGGTCGATTTTCCGACCTGTGCATGGTTCCGAGAACGGAATCAGGCTGAGACCGGGCGGCTGGTGAAGATCCGGTGCCATTCGGCCGGAATCTGACCGGATCGGACGTGGCAACCGCGCCCAATGAGTGCGAGTCGTACGCGTTGCAGGGTGTCGATGGGCGCCTCGTACAAGCCCTCGCTGGTTACGATGACGAATCGCCAGCCGTCTCTCTCAAGGGCTTCTCGCCGTTTTATGTCACTCAGCCAGTTGGCACGGACTTCGGCATGGTGGCGGCCGTCGTATTCGACAATGAGCTTGAGATCGGAATAGCACAGATCAAGTCGGCTGAACCACTCGCCATTCCGCTCGCGCAGGATGTAGTTGACCTGCGGCTCAGGCAGGCCGCCGAGGACAATCAGCATCCGCAGCCTCGACTCTGTTGGCGAGTCGACTCCTGACCGGACGTACGACGCGGCCCGCCGGGCGAGTCGCGAGCCTTTGCCCGTATAGCCCTCGGCAGCTGTCACCAGGTTCTCTGGAGTCGTCCGTTTACGGCGGACCAGCGAATCGCCCACAGCAACGAGGTCAACCAGATCTTTGCGGGCGGCGGCCAACTCCAAGAAGACGCGTGTGGGTTCAGAGACGAGCAGCGCGCGGTAATGGCGAGGGTTCTGATCAGTTGTCGCGCGATGGGCGACAATGCCACGACGCTCCGATCGTGACGAGCCCTTTGGAACGCTGACATGGACCTCATTCACGTCACCCAGAGCGGCGCCCCACAGTGCAGCGGCGGTTTCGTGACTGGCGAACGAGCGCGGTGGCGAGATGTGAAGCGCCGCGGCCGCCATCTCTCGGACTCCGATCTTGAGTCCGGCTCGGATGTACAGACCGTGGAACAGTCGCTGGAAACGACGGCTTCTCAGCTCGACATCGGTGAGCCCAACGGCGAGCGCCTCTGCACGTGTAAATGGTTGTGAGGTGTTGAGAGACATGCCGTCGAGCCTGATGGCGGTCGATCAGGTTGCCGCGACTATCCACAGACAAATTTGAAGAGTTTCTCGGCTCGGCAAGCGCCCGCTAAATCCGGGAACTCCGCACCGGTCGGAAATTGAACTGCTGAGTCGCTCGATTGGGGTCGAAAAGTCCGCAACGGTCGGAAATTTGATGAAGGGCGAGTCGGAGCTAGCGCCGGGCCGGTTGACCAGTACCTGGCCGGAGGCAGCAGACTTGCTACTCGTGGCGATAAGCGACATTCGAGAGCTGGGCACCATCCTGTCGATCTGGGCCCATCCCGATGATGAGGCCTATCTGTGCGGCGGCACCATGGCCACGGCCAGCGCCGCGCATTCCCGGGTTGTCTGCATAACAGCGACTCGCGGCGAGTTAGGTGTCACGGATCCTTCGAGGTGGCCGCCGGAGCAACTCGCAACCATCCGGGAGGCCGAGTTGGCAGAGTGTCTGCGGCTCCTGGGCGTTACGGAGCATCGCTGGCTGGGCTACCCCGACGGCGGCTGCGCATCCGTTGATGCGGACGCCGCGATACGACAGATTGCCGAAATCATTCGAGACGTCGTTCCCGACTCGATCCTCACATTTCCGCCCGACGGTCAGACCGGTCATCCCGACCACATTGCGGTACACCGCTGGACTGCCGAGGCCGTACGTCGTACCGGCATCGGCACTCTGTACGTGGTGGCCAACACCCAGGAGTGGCTCGACGAACACCTTGCTCAATGGATTGAGCTCGGTGCCATTGTCGGCGATCCGCCGGTGGCCTGGATTGGGCCGCTCAGCATCGATCTCGCCCTCAGCGGTGAATTCCTAGACCGCAAATACGCGGCGCTGGCCGCACAGGCCAGCCAGACGGAGACATTGCGGGCGGTGATCGGAGAAGAACGCTATCGAGAGATCATCCGCGTCGAGCGCTTTGCCACCTTTGAGTTTGAGAAAGCATCCGTCGCACAGGAGCAGACAGATGGTACTAAGCAGGGGAGCCTTGTTACTCATGAGTAATATCGCGCCAGAATCACCGAGGAGAGCGGATCAAGGATGAAGATCGTTGTGCTGGCCAAGCATGTTCCAGACGCCACAGGGGAGCGGAGCTTCGCCGCCGACGGCACGGTCGATCGAGCCTCGAGTGACGGATTGCTGTCCGAACTTGACGAGTACGCGGTCGAGCAGGCACTGCAGATCGCTGACGAGCGCGACGACGTAGAAGTCGTCGTCATGACCCTCGGACCGCAAGATGCGGCTGACGCCATTAAGCGGGCGCTGCAGATGGGCGCATCTGCCGGCATCCACATCGTCGACGACGCCGTCCACGGATCTGACGCGCTGGCCACAAGCGCGATCTTGGCTGAGGCGATCAAGAAGGCCGCACCTGATCTGGTGATCTGCGGGATGGCTTCTACCGACGGCACCATGGGTGTCATTCCTGCCATGATCGCGGAGCGACTTGGCTGGCCCGCAGCGACCCTCGGCGCAACTCTTTCGCTTGCCGATGATCGGATCAGCATCCGCCGCGACGACGACGTTGCGAGCTTCACGATCGAGGCCAGCCTGCCAGCAATCGTCAGTGTCACTGATCAATCTGGTGAAGCGCGATACCCCTCCATGAAAGGAATCCTTGCCGCCAAAAAGAAGCCGGTTGAGGCCTGGGCGCTTGCAGATCTGGGTTTCGACGCCACATCAGTTGGGCTGGAAGCCGCCTGGAGCAAGGTCCTCCAAACGACCCCACGTCCGCCCAAAGAGCCGGGCCGCGTGGTGCAGGAAGAGGACGGTGCCCCGGCCTTGATCGAATTCCTTGCTGCTGGAAAGTACATCTGAGAGGAGGCATCGATGCCAGAGGTTCTGATCGTTGCCGAGATTGCCGACTCGCACGTGTCCAAGCCAGCCTTCGAGCTCCTGACGCTGGCCCGGCGGCTTGGTGACCCTGTCGCTGTGGTGTTCGGGGAGAGCGATGAAACGCTCGGGAAGGCACTGGGGGAGTACGGAGCCACTCGAGTGCTAGCAGTCGCCGACCCGGCCATCGATGACTACCTCGTCGCGCCCAAGGCCGAGGCTCTGGCACAGATCGCAGCGAACCTTCAGCCCGTCGCGATCTTGCTCACCTCGACACCAGAGGGCAAGGAGATCGCGGGACGGCTCGCGGTCAAGCTTGGATCCGGCTTGATCACTGATGCCACTGACATCGTGACCGATGGCACGACCACCCAATCGGTCTTTGCCGGGAACTGGACGGTGATGGCATCAGTGACACACGGTGCTCCGATCGTCACGGTCAAACCGAATGCTGTAACGCCGGAGGCCGCCCCTACCGAGCCGGCGACTGAGCAGATCCAGGTGACGATCTCCGAGGCGGCGAAAACCGCGCGCATCGTCAACTCCGAACCCAAGAAGTCCAGCGGGCGACCGGAGCTCACCGAGGCTGCAGTCGTCGTATCGGGTGGCCGGGGCACTGGTGGAGACTTCACGGCTGTCGAGGAATTGGCTGACGTCCTCGGCGGTGCAGTTGGCGCCTCACGGGCTGCAGTTGATGCTGGTTGGTATCCATACGCGTACCAGATCGGCCAGACCGGCAAGACCGTCTCGCCGCAGCTCTACATTGCCGCTGGCATTTCAGGTGCCATCCAGCACCGCGCCGGGATGCAAACATCGAAAGCGATTGTGGCGGTGAACAAGGATGCGGAGGCACCAATGTTTGCCCTTGCTGATCTTGGCATTGTCGGCGACCTGCACAAGGTGCTCCCTCGCGTCATCGAGGAGATCAAGAAACGTAAAGGATGAGCGCACCATGAGCCGGAGCTACCTCGACCATGCGGCCACCACGCCAATGGTCCCGGAGGCCGTTGAGGCAGTGACGCGTGAGCTGACCAGGATTGGCAACGCGTCGTCGCTGCATGCCTCGGGCCGGTCGGCGCGCCGAGTCGTCGAGGAGTCGCGGGAGGAGATCGCGGCGTACGTCGGAGCAAAACCGGCCGAGGTGATCTTTACTAGCGGCGGAACCGAATCGGACAATCTGGCGATCAAGGGCGCCTTCTGGGCTGGCAGCGAATCGGGTCGTCGCGGAGTTGTGACATCGATGATCGAGCACCACGCCGTTTTGGATTCAGTCGCCTGGCTTGGGCGCTCAGCCAACGCTGGGGTGAGCTACGTCGCGGTCGACTCCGATGGGCTGCTGGATATATCCGCTCTGAGCAGCACCGTCGGTTCAGACACGGCACTGATTTCGATGATGTGGGCCAACAATGAAGTTGGCACGATGCAGCCGATACGCCAGATCACTGAGCTCGCCGCCGAACATGGGGCAATCTCGCACAGTGACGCGGTGCAGGCAGTTGGGCACATCGACGTTGACTTCGCTGCAAGCGGGCTCGACCTACTGTCCTTCACCGCGCACAAACTGGGCGGCCCGTACGGAATCGGTGCCTTACTTGCCCGTCGCGAGCTGAGGTTGGCCCCGATTATGCACGGTGGCGGGCAGGAGCGGGACGTACGCTCCGGCACTTTGGACGTCGCAGCCGTCGCTGGATTCGCCGCGGCGCTCGAGGTGGCGACCCGTCAACGAGTACGCGAGGAGCAGCGGGTACGTCAACTCCGCAGTGAACTTGTCAGCTCGGTGATCGCCGCCGTCCCATGG
>DATCXA010000252.1:0-2408 GCA_036566085.1 Propionibacteriaceae bacterium | reverse complement strand
TGCGGTTCGAGCGTCAGACCGAGCATCAGCCAACCGCCGCTCAAGCATTGCAATGTCATGGGGATGGGAGGAAACACGTTCCCGGAGCCGATCGATTTCGTCTCTGAGCGCACCAATCTGGGCTATCAAAGATTCGCGGTCCTCATACGCTCCGCGATCGTGGATAGATCCGGTCAAGACACACCTCCTGTCAAGACCCTACCCGGGCAGGCTGTGCGGTCCTTTGTAATCATCGCCGTACGCGCCGGGCGCTGGGCGACGTTTACGTAACGGTGCTGTGAACCCTGGAGCCATACGCCGTGCAGTGATCACGAATCCAGTGTGGCCCACCATGCTATGCCTTGGACGCACCGCAAGTCCCTCCACGTGCCACGCTCTGATCAGCGACTCTGTTGCCTCCGGTTCGGTAAAACCGGAATGGACCCGCAGGGTCTCCACCGTTTGAGCAAGCTGCGTCGTAGTCGTGACGTACGCGCAGAACACCCCACCAGGGACGAGCACCTGGGCCAAGGGAGCGACGCACTGCCACGGAGCGAGCATGTCGAGAACCACCCGCTCCAAGGGCTCATCGCTGAGCGACGCGACCACATCGCCGACCCGCAGATCCCAGCTGGGCGGGCTGCCGCCCAAGAAGTTCTGCACGTTCCGGCGTGCGAGATTGGCAAAATCCTCGCGCCGCTCGTACGACGTCAGATGTCCGGTCGGCCCGATTGCCCGGAGCAGCGCGCAGGTCAAGGCGCCAGATCCCGCCCCAGCCTCGAGCACTCGGGCGCCGGGAAAGATGTCGGCACTCATCAGGATTTGCGCCGCATCCTTGGGATAAATCACCGCCGCGCCCCGCGGCATGGTCACTGTGAACTCGTTCAGCAGCGGCCTCATGGCCAAGAACGGAGTGCCGCCTGTCGAAGTGACTACGATTCCTTCGGGCTGGGAGATCAATTCATCGTGCTTGACCGAACCCTTGGCGGTATGGAACTGGCCACCAGCAACGAGCAGGACGGAATGTCGGCGGCCTTTCGGATCGGTGAGGGTTATCCGCTCCCCCGGCGCGAGCGGGCCGGAGCGGACACCGGAGAGCTGGTCGTGTTCAGGCATTGCTGATGCCGAAAAATCCAAGCTGCCAGCCGGGCCCGAAGGAACTACCAGACATCTCGACTCCGCCGCGTACGTAGAAATGTTCGTCGGACTGGCTGATCGGCAGCATGGTCAGATCGACGGCGGACTGTTTTTGGAGCGCGGCCAGCAGCCGGTTCGCGGTGGCGCGGTCGGTCGTAGCACGAAACTCGGTCTCGATCGTCTTCACGGTGAACTGGACGCCCGGCAGCGGCGCGTCCAGATAGGGCTGCAGCCATGCCAGGGCCGTGGAGGTCCAAGCCTTGCGATCCACCAAATTCAGATCCGCGTTCAGATCGCCTGGTCTGAGCTGCACGCTCAACCCGCCGGTGTTCTCCAGCCGGTTACGAATCTGCATGGCAAGGTCTTGGGCATTCGGCATGGAGCTGTCAAAGCCCAATGTGAGGTTGATACGGCTCTTCCAGGTCACCTTTGGCTTGGCCTTTCCGCCAAGTGGAAATGCCGCGGTATGTCCTTCCACATCATTCGGGACGATGGAATCGGACGTGCGATCACCTTGCAAGGCGACCGCGATGGCCTGCCGCAGGCCCTTGTTCGACCGCATTCTGGAGTCCGGCGACCATGCCAGCTGCAGCACCCGTGCCCCGCCCAGCACCCCCTGAGTGAAACCGTTGACGGTTAAATGATCGGGACTCTGCTGCACCTGCTGGCTGAATCGGGTGACAGCGGCGGTGTCGAGACCGCGCCAAACGACGTCGACAGCCCCTCGAGTCATGGCGTCTTCGATCGACGGAGAGTCTGCGACACTGCGGTACACCAAAGCAGGAAGCCGCGCCGGATTACGTCCGACGTAGGCGTCGTACCTGCTGAGTTGCAACTGGCTGCCGGTGTACTTGGTCACCTGGAAGGGGCCTGACCCAATGATCGGATCGTTCGGGTCGCGGACACGGTCGGCGTCGTAGACCTCCTCGTCGACGATCGACGCCGCCGGGGAAGCCAGCGCCCATCCGAACTGGGTGTCCGGTCTGCTCAGCACGAACCGTACGGTCTTCTCATCCGGCGTCTCGATCCTCCGGTACGAGGAGAGCGCGACCGCCGAAGAGCCCGGAACCTTGAGGCGGTAAGCGCGCTCGATGCTGAACTTCACGTCGCTGGAGGTCAGCGGATGGCCATTGTGGAAGGCGAGGTCCTCGTTGAGAGTGCACGTGTAGCTGGTGGCCGAGGTGAACAGGCAATCCCGCGCAGCGTCGGGCTTGAGGACCGAACTTCCTGGATCGGCCGTCATCAGCCGCTGAAAGACGTTCAGGGCGAGCACAGTGGAAGCGGCGTCGGTG
>DATCXA010000236.1:0-8050 GCA_036566085.1 Propionibacteriaceae bacterium | reverse complement strand
GGCTATCTCGATTCCGCCCCGCCGTACGCGATGAGCCAGGCAACCGCATCGGCTCCAGCAGCGGTCGAGCCTGTCCGCTGGTTGTCTTACTACATCTTTCTGGACCTTGCTACGGTGGCACTCTTTGCCGTCTCAATGTTCGTCACGATTCTCGTGCTGCGTTGAATTGGTCGCTCCGCTCACTGCTGAACTCGTTTCGCACGATGCCAATCCGCAGCGAGGTAAGCACAGCGAGCAGCGCGACAACGGCCATGGACCCTTCAACAAAGCCGAAGGTCAAGGCCAGGTTTCCACTCGGATGAAGCGCTGCAAAGATCGCCCCCGCGACGCCGATGAAGATGGCCGAGCCAAGTGCGTCGTAAACGTTCAGCGATGAGGCGTTCCTGCCCTGCTCACTCGTCGTAGAGAGGCTCATCACAGCCAACGAAGTGCTGGACGTGGCAAGTCCCATACCGAGTCCCCCGAAGACCCAGCTCACCGCGACCAAGACGTACGGAAGGGTCGGGACGCAGGCGACTAAAGTCACAAGCACCAAGCCGAACGCCACCGAGCAGCATCCGAGCGTGATCAGCACGTCGCGCCGGATGGGGAGCCACGGTCTGGACTGCAACCAGGAGCCGGCAGTCCAGCCGACAGCACCAACAGTCAGCACGGCACCTGCCTGGAAGAGCGGAATGGACCGCTGCTCGACCAGCATCAAGGGCACGAAAGCCTCGGCGCCGAAGAACGCGCCCGGCAGCAAGCCGCGAGTTTGAATGACCTGCGATAGTCCGCGACGGAACCGGAGAAAGCCGGGCGGCATGAGCTGCGGCAGTGCAGCCAGAAGCATGGCCAGCCCAATCACGAGCAGCCCCAGCCCGATCCAGCCCAACCGCTGTCCAGCGAGTTGCAAAGCCGCCGTGGCACCGCAGAGAAGTGCGGCAGCCCACAACGGTGCAGGCCTGGAGGAGGAATTGTCGTTGCTCGGCTGGCCCAGACGGATTATTTGCCGCAGGCTGGGCCACGCCATGACACCACCGAAGATCACCAAGGGAATCACAGCGAAGAACACCCAATGCCAGCTCAAACGGTTGGTCAGCCACGCTGAAACGGGTGGGCCGATGAAGGATGGCAGCACCCAGGCTGCCGAGATGTAGGTAAACATCTTTGGCCGCTGCTTCGGGCTGTAAGCCTGCGCTACACATACGAAGATCGCGACGTTCATGGTGCCGCTGCCCAATCCCTGCACCAGGCGACCCAGGACAAGTTGTGCCATGTGCTGGGCGGTTCCCGATACCACCAGGCCGACAAGAAAGATCATCAACCCCGCCAGGAGCGGCTTTGCTGGTCCGATGCGATCGCTGAGCCTGCCGCAGACCACCGTGGCGAACAGCATCCCGATCAAGAACAGCGAGAATGCCCAGGCGTAGTAATTGAGACCGTTGAGATCGCGAGCGGCTACTGGCATTGCGGTGGCCACCGAGATGGTCTCGAAGGCGATGGCAACGATCGTCGCGCAAAGACCAATCGTGAGCGCACGCTGGGAGACCCGCGGCGCCGCTTCCGCGGCCGTATCGGCGGTCTCCTGGGTGGCCATTCCACCAGTCCACCACTTCAAGCCGACTCAAGGTCAATTCGGGGTGTGACTGTCTAAACTGGCCAACGTGAGTCAGCAACCAAGTCCCGGTGCCGAAACGATTGTCGATGAGCGTATCCAGGAACGCCCCGACTACCGAGTTGAGGAGGGCGATCATGAGCGCTTCTCGCACTACGTACCGAAGGACAAGCTGACCGAGGCGATGGTGATGGGTACGCCGGTTATCGCGTTATGCGGCAAGGTCTGGGTACCAAGTCGTGACCCAGAGCGGTTTCCGGTCTGCCCGGAATGCCAGGAGATCTGGGAGTCGCTGGAGCCCGGCGAGGGCGAAGACTGACTCAGGGCCTTAAGCCACTGCCGCCAGACGGCGCGGACCTCTAGTCTGACGCCATGGACTTCTCGGTCAACAGCCAGCGAACGCTGGTTCTCGTCAGGCATGGGAAGTCCTCCTGGGACCTCGACGTCGATGATCATGAGCGGCCACTATCGGCGCGCGGGCGCCGCGACGCTGAGGCGATCGGTCGTTGGCTTAGCGAACGATCGTTGCGTCCCGATCTAGTGCTGTGCTCGACGGCATTCCGTACCAAGCAGACCTGGGAGTATGCGATGGCTGGTGGCGCTACCGCTGGCGAAGTCCAATACCGGCGCGAGGTCTACCACGCGTGGGTTCCCGAGCTGTTGGCCTTGATTCGAGAGGTCCCCGACGAGATCCACACACTGCTGGTGCTCGGACACGCTCCGGGCATTCCGGACCTTGTGGAGCACGTGTGCGTCCGTACCCAATCACGTGATTGGGCTCAGATGGACAGTAAATTTCCCACTAGCGGACTTGCGGTCGTCAGCGTGCCTGGGCCTTGGAGTGAACTCGGAAAGTCGCGCGCCGAGCTGGCCAGTTTCACCGTGGCCCGCGGCTGACCGTTGGAGAAAGTGTCGATAGATTGCACGTTTTTGTACGGCAGGATGCATCTGACAAACAGTTTCTTGCCTGTGCTAGCTAGGCTGCGGCTGAGCTGTGGCGACTAGATCTGCAACACAGGCAACCTTCGCGATCACCGGCTCGGCCAGAACGAACGGATAAAGGTCGGCCTTGCCCATGCTTCGGTTGATCTGATTCAGGCCTTTGGTCAATGGCCACCAGGTCTGCGCAACCAATTCAGCCAAAGGCTTTTCCAATAGAGCGACTCGCGGTTTCTTCGCGATCTCGTGCAGCGTGGACACATCGCCCTGCGCTGGTCGCGGCAGCAGTCGGAATTCGGCCGCTGTTTGCAAGGTGTCTGCAATGTGTAAAAAGTGGCCGAACACTTCTGCAAAGTCCTCGAGTGGGTGCATCGTCGCGTACGCGCTAATGAAATGATCTTGCCATGCATGACCGCCGCCGCCGCCGCTGTAGTGGCGCTGCAGCGCCACCTCGTAGGAGGTGGTTCTTCGAAGCGTTGGAGCGCTGGACGCGCGTTGGCTTCGAGCGGGGGATGAGGTTCCGCAAGGGCGAGCGGTGAAGCCCGTCCGAGCGTTCGCTTTGTTCCGGTCGCCCGCGCCAAGCATGAAAGGCCAAGCGTATGCAGAGCATGGTTTGTCATCCCTCGGACGCCGAACCTTGAGTGACGGACGACCCCCGTAAGGATTCAGCGCAGCCAAGTCGACCAACACTGACGACGAGCACCATGTTGATGACCCATACCGCCACCGGAGAGTGGAGCAACAATCGGCGTTTCTCCTCCAACACAGTCGCCGCGGTGCCAAGATAAGCCGGGCGGAACTTCGGAGAAAGGGACGACATGGTCGTAGGCCGTAAGAGAGTGGTCGCCGGGCTCGTGGGCTCCATCGTAGGGATAATCGCCTTGGTCCTGTTTCCGGCAGCTGCAGTGGCCGATCCTACGGGCGCTCAGGCGACGCTAACCGGTACTGGATCAGGCCGAGTGTTAATCGCCCCCACTGCGAAGCTTCACGGAAGCTTCGCGGTTCAAGTCACGGTAAACGTCCACGGCGCGAGCCCGGACACGACGTACACGGTGACTCGCTATCCGGATACCGTCGCGGATGGGGTTTGCACGGGACAAGTCCGTCGCGTCACTGGCCCGCTCACGACGTCGCCTGGTGGTGCGGGCGCGGCGCACTTCTACCTGGAACCTCCGGGGTTCATATCCGGCACTAGCTTCGATGTGGTGTGGGTGCTGGAGGGCAGCGATGGATCTCAACTTGTTAGCGACTGCGTCACCGTAACGGTGAAGTAGCGCAGGTTTTAGGCCCGCGTCGGGCCATGAGGGCGGGATGAGGTGCCGGCGCGGGCAACGGTGATCCAACAAGCGTTCGTCTGGTGAATCGACCGCAGCAGGTCACCTCGGTCCGCCAAGCGGCAGCCGTCTGCAATGTGTCGCCGCCTGTCGTTGGGCGGTGGCTCTCCCTTCGGCTGATCCCCGGACCGCCCTGGACACTGCAGCAGCTACATCAGATCCGCGATGAGACAGACCCCCAGCACCGCCGAAGTGGCCCCCAGGTGCCCCACGGCACCATGACACGTTGGAATAACGGATGTAGCTGCGCCCAATGCCGCCAAGCCCAAAACGACGCCGCCAAGGTCCGCTTCCGGCGCAAGGCGCAAAGCGACTCCCGGCCGAGGTGCGCCAAAAGCTCCTGGATGCGATCTACAGCGGCCAGCCGTGCAGGTGGCGTGTTCGTCAGCCGTACGGGTTAGCGTCGTGTGACGGGCCGACCAGGGGACGCGGCTTTAAAGACCTGGCCCTGGTCGGCCCGTGCAGTACGAGATCACGGCGCGGAGAGCGGTAAGCCACCCCGACCGATCCGGACGGCATTAGGCCGTAGCATGTCGCCCGTGCCAAAGGCTGATGAGACATGGGTTGTAATCAAGGGCTCTCGGAGGGTGGCGCTTCGGCGGGCCAACATTGAAGCTGTGCATGAGAAAAAGGATGGCGGGTCGATTCTCCGAGTGGTGTCGGGTCAGGAGTATGAGGTGACCGAATACATTGACGACGTCCTGGACGCGGTCGACGGCTCGAACATCGTGCCCCTCACTGCCTCACCCTAAGGTGCTGATTGGTCGCCAACCGTCCGCCTGGCAGTTCGGTCAGCGGTATCGGTTAGCGTCCTGTTGGCGGGCCGCCAGGGGGAAGCGGCTTAAGACCTGGCCCTGTCGGCCCGCGCGGATAGAAATGTTTTGGCCCCGGCGAGAGTCTTAGCGTCTCGCTCGGGGCCAGTTCGGAAGGATTAGATCCTTTCGCCGTATTAATTATTCCCTGGATTATGGCCTTTCAAACCGCGGCGGGCTTCGGCGAGGGCTTCAGCGGCGTTCACAGCCTTTTCCAGACGCGGATGGCGGCTAGTTCGACCACGGCGTTCGATAGGACTTTCATCGCGTCGGCTACCACCTTGTCGAATGCGGCGGGGCTGCTGATCGTTGGCTTCTGAGGCCACTTGACCACTACCGCATTGGGTAGGTCGTTGCCGGGCTCAATAAGCTCGATGGTGAATGTTTGGACGTTGAGGCTGCCGCTAGATGGCGGGGTTACCTTACTCATGGGAGATTTGGCTTCCTTTCGATTGGGTTCGTTGGATCTCCTGGCCCGTCGGGTGTTCACAGCACCTGGCGGGCACTTACGTGACGCATCGGATGTCACGCCGGGGCATTGCTAATGATCTTGGGCAGCTATCACCTCCTTTGACACATTTGTGACACAGCAGGGCCGTATCCGGTCATCAACAGTCATCTGGTTTGGGAAGCATGTTTCCCTTATTCGCAACGGGAGTACGCAACAGTCCTCAATGATCATTAACGCCGTGGTAGATCGCACGATGCTTCACTCCGCCAGTCGGCGTTCGTCACGACTCATCGAGCTCTAGCCTCGCGAAATGATCACTGCCGTCTAGCGGTGCAGCGAGCGGAGCGAGCCATTAGACACAGCGAGTGCAGCGAGCGGAACAAGCAAGCAACGCTGTAGGCTCGACGTACAAGTACATACGACAGGGGAGCGCACAGCGCTGAGAGTGCAGGTACGCCTGCAGACCCTCGAACCTGATCCGGGTAATGCCGGCGCAGGAAGTCGACAGTCACCCGTTGCGGCGCGCTCACGACTTCGTGGCGCGCAGTTTCGTCGTGGTGACGGGCGCGCGACGCCACCCCTCCTGATCAACGGGAGTAGCACATGAGCAAACAGGACCCTAAGCCAACGCGCGCCGATACCGCTGCCAGCGGCTGGCGCACCGTGGACCTGGTGGTCACTGCAGTACTGGGCGTCGCATTCGGCGTCGTGTTCTGGGCGTGGAACACCTTGTGGGCGGCGCTGGACCCGGCCTTCAAGGCATTCCCGCCTGGGCAGGCATTCATGTACGGCGTCTGGCTCGTGCCCGGCGTCCTCGCAATGTTGGTCGTCCGCAAGCCGGGCGCCGCCATTTTCGCAATGGTGCTCGCTTCGACGGTGAGCGCTCTACTCGGCAGCCAGTGGGGCACCCAGGTGATCTGGTACGGCGTGCTCGAGGGGTTGGCGCCGGAATTGGTGTTCCTCGCCTTTCGGTACCGGCGCTTCGCCCTGCCGGTCGCATTGACGGCGGGAGCTGCGGCCGGTCTGATGGCCTTCGGGCTGGACTGGTTTTACTACTACCGGGAGTGGTCGGTTGGATGGCTCACCGCCTATGCCGTGATCCTCACCGCGAGCTCGGTGGTGATCGCTGGCCTCGGCTCGTGGTTGCTGGTGCGGCGTTTGGCTCGAACCGGCGTGTTGGACGCATTTGCCTCGGGTCGAGAGCGGGCGCGAGTCTGACTGGCAGCCGGATCCAGGCCCGTGGGTGGGGTTGGCGCCACGCCGGGCGTCGCCAGTACGCAGTTCGCAGGCTGGACTTGGTCATTGAGCCGGGCGAGCGAGTCTTGCTACTCGGTGCATCCGGCGCCGGTAAGAGCACCCTCCTCCTCGCGCTCGCCGGGCTGCTCGATCCGGCCAACGCGGGCGAGGCGGAGGGCTCGCTAACCGTGGACGAGCTCGATCCACGCGATGCTCGAGATCGCATCGGGCTCGTGCTCCAGGATCCAGAGACTCAGCTGGTCATGGCGCGCTCCGGCGACGATGTCGCGTTCGGGCCGGAGAACCACGCCGTGCCGCCAAAGGCGATCTGGGCGTGCGTTGACGCCGCTCTCGCTGCAGTCCGCTTTCCGTACGGACGGGACCGGCGAACCGATTGGCTCTCTGGTGGCGAGCAGCAACGGCTTGCCCTGGCCGGCGTACTGGCGCTCTCACCACGGCTGCTGCTCCTCGACGAGCCCACTGCGAACCTCGATCCCGCCGGCGCAGGACAGGTTCGAGAAGCACTCACGGCCGTCCAGCGAGAGACCGGCGCGACCACTATTTTGGTCGAACACCGGGTGGCTGAAGCTTTGCCGATGGTCGACCGAGTCGTGGTGCTCGAAGCCAACGCCGACGTGCTGGCCGACGGCCCACCAGCCGAGGTCTTCTCTCGGCACGGTGACCAGCTCGCACAAGCCGGCGTCTGGATGCCCGACCCCCCGCTGTTCAACCGACGTGTCAAGGCGCAAACATCGGCGACCGCCACAGAGTTGATTCGACGCCCTGCGACATCAAATGGAGACGCACTACTCATCGCGACCGATGTCGGGTTTCGGCACCGCGGCGCACCGGAGCAAGCCGTATGCGACGTGTCCACCGCCCTTCGGGAGGGCGAAGCGCTAGCCGTCGTCGGCCCGAACGGATCAGGCAAGTCCACCCTGGCCACGGTGCTGGCTGGGCTCGTGGCCCCAACCACTGGGGTTGTGCGAGCCACCAGGAAGTTGGCTGGTAGCGATGCCGCTACTCCACCTCATCGCTGGCCGGCCGCGGAACTCGCCGACCGAATTGGCATGGTGTTCCAGGATCCCGAGCACCAATTCCTCACGGAGCGGGTGCACGACGAGCTTGCCTTCGGCCCAAGCCGGCGGGGCGCTGCGGCCGGCGAAGTACGCCGCCGCGTCGACGCGCTGCTCGATCGCCTGCACCTGACCCACCTAGCCGAGGCCAACCCCTTCACGCTCTCGGGAGGCGAAAAACGTCGCCTGTCTGTCGCCACCGCGCTAATTACTGAACCCGCGCTCCTGGTACTCGACGAGCCGACCTTCGGCCAGGACCGACGCACCTGGCTGGAGATCGTCGACCTGCTCGCCGACCATCGCGACTCCGGTGGTGCGGTCCTTGCCGTGACGCACGACCGAGCTGTGGTGAACTCGCTCGCAGACCGGGTGCTCACCATGGATCGGGGCCGCGCCGCCGACTCGGCGGAGGTGGTCCGCTGATGGTGCTGGATGTCCATACCATCGCAGTACCGACCGGTCGGCTGGCGCGTGCGAACCCAACGGCCAAACTGGCCGCCTGCTTCCTACTTGGTTTCGGAGCCGCGCTGTCAGACGACGCCCTGACGCCGGCAGTATTGCTCGCGTTTGTGGTTGTGGCCTTGGCAATTGGCGGTATCCGCATCACC
>DATCXA010000233.1:0-10628 GCA_036566085.1 Propionibacteriaceae bacterium | reverse complement strand
CTGTCCGCCGTGCCGCCGCCGCGGCAACAGCAGCTTCGGACCGGTCAGATCGATACTCTGATCCGTCGTCACGTGCGCCAGCAGCTGGTAGAGCGCGTCCGGTGCAGGCACTGCGTCGTCGTGCAACAGCCACAGCCAATGCGAGTCTTCCGCCGATATGGCGCGGAAGCCGATGGTGTCGGCGTCGTCTTGGAGATTGGCAGCATCCAGCTCTAGAGCCGCCTTTACCGAGTCGCCGAATCCGAATTCCCGGTTCCCGTCGTAGACCGCGTCCAGTACGCCATGGTCGTAGGCGGTGTCCAGAAGCGTTCGGGTTGCATCCTTGCTCGCATTGTCGATTGCAATCAGCCGAGTGGGCCGGGTATCAAGCTGGGCCAGTGCCTCGAGAGTGGCTGGCAGCCAACGCGCCGCGTCAAGGGTGACGAGGACGGCTGTGACGTGTGCAGCGGTGACATCGACCCGGTGGGTCTCTTCGTCGACGTAGTCTGCCCAGGCCCATGGATTCTCATCGAATCCGTAATCCTCGACGTTGACCGGCGTCAGCCCGGACCAGGCGCCAGAGCCTCCTGGTCGGTCCTCGTAAGAACCGGTCAGGGTGATGTGGCTATCCATCAGATCCTGTGCAACCCCCGATTACCAATCGGGCCCCCGCGACACGCAAAGGGGCTGCCCGGTTGGGCGGCCCCTTACTTTACGCGAGTCGGCTGGGTGCGCGACAGGCGTCTCGGCTACACCGCCCGCTTCTTGAGCTTTCGGCGCTCCCGTTCACTGAGACCACCCCAAATGCCGAAGCGTTCATCGTTGGCTAGCGCGTACTCAAGGCACTCGCCGCGCACCTCGCACGCCAAGCAGACTTTCTTCGCCTCTCGTGTGGAACCGCCCTTCTCTGGAAAGAACGCCTCCGGGTCGGTTTGCGCGCACAAGGCGCGCTCCTGCCAGCTCAGTGCACCCCCCTCGTTGGTGCCCAGCTCGTACATGTAGTTATGCCTCCCTCGAGCCCACAGGTTTTTGGCCCGCAGGTTTGGTGCCCGCATGTTGTGAAACTGCCACCGCTGCTGCTCGGTCCCCCTGGCGTTTCACGGATAAGCCGAAGACGCAAATGACATTGGTGAAATTACATGCCTGTCAATACCCGTAAGTCAAGTGGTTTCCTGATATTGGACAAAGCTGGGCCCTGTGAGAGGGCGGCTAAGACTGCGGGCGGCCCCACCAGTCAAGTGTCGGCGGCTGCGAATTCCGTTGTCCCTGGTCAGCTTGGGGATCCTGGGGACGATCTGTCGGCCCGGGCCCGTTGGGTTGAGTGGGAATGGGCTGCCACGCTGCTGAGGATGCATCAGCTCCCCAGCCTGACGCCGGGGCTCCCGCCGCCGCGTCGCCCGCCCTACTCCAGGCCGCGCCTGCGGCTGTATCCGGATGCCATGTCGGTTGCAGGCGTTGGTCAGGCACGGACGGTGCCGGCAGGGATTGCGGTTCATGCGGTATCAGACCGATTCCGGGCGGCAGTCGGCGAGGTACCGCCTGGAGCTGCAAGAGCTTGATCAGCAATCCAACGGCGAGCACCGAGATTGCCTGCGGGACGATCATCGCAAACACCGTGAGAGCCGGCGCCGGGGCGCCGAGCCCCAGGAACGTCAGCACGAGCCCAAACAGCACAGCGATGACGCCCACCACCAGGCTGATCAGGGTGAGTTCGTGAGCATGAGGCGTCCGCTCACGCAGTACGCAGAAGCTGACAAGAACCGCCAGAACGATTAGCGGCACGGGATTTGCGACTCGGGCGCTCAAAACCCAAGCCACACTGGCCACCGAGCCGTCGAAGGTGATCATCGTGATGATGGTGAGTAAGAGATTGAGTACCAAGACTCCTAGAGCGACCCAGGCCGCCGGCTCGCGCAACCGCATGAGACTGTCCACGCTTTCAGCGTATCGACACCCGAGACGCGGGGAGCCGCGCTCCAGAAACTGTTGATCGGCCTCAAGTTTCTTGGGTGCTGCCCGCGCGACCGACGCTGGCAGTCCAGCAACACGGTCAGCTGCTGATGGAACACTGGTGCGGTGCAGATTGTGATCTTGGCCGGTGGCGTCGGTGGCTCGAAGTTCGCGCTCGGGGTACGCCATGCTTATCCGACCGCAGCCCTGACTGTGATCGCCAATACCGCTGATGACATCACCCTGCACGGCTTACGGATCTGCCCCGATCTCGACACGATCATGTACACCCTGGGCGGAGCCGGGGATCCGGTACGCGGCTGGGGTCGAAAAGGTGAGAGCTGGCGGGTCATGGAGGAGCTTCGGACCTACGGCGTCGAGCCGACCTGGTTCGCACTCGGTGATCGCGATATCGCCACCCATCTGGTACGGACTGAAATGCTGACCGCCGGCTATCCGCTCTCAGAGGTGACGGCGGCGCTCTGCACCCGCTGGCTGGCGGGAGATAAACGACTCAGCTTGCTCCCGATGACCGATGATCGCGTGGAGACACACGTCACGGTGGCGGATCCTGAGGCGCCGGGTCAGCTACGGGCAGTGCACTTTCAGGAGTATTGGGTACGGCTTCATGCACGACCCGACGCACTCGGCATTACGTTGGTCGGCCTCAAAACCGCAGCACCTGCGCCTGGCGTCCTGGAGGCGATCGAGCGAGCGGACGTGATCTTGGTAGCCCCTAGTAATCCTGTGGTCTCCATCGGCCCGATCGTTGCCGTGCCAGGCCTTCGCGAGGCCTTGCAGCAGGCGCCTGCCACGGTCGTCGGATTCGCGGGGATCTTGGGCGGCTCACCGGTACTCGGCATGGCGGATCGGTTGCTTCCGGCTATCGGTGTCGAGGTAGATGCCGCGGCTGTGGGTTTGCATTATGGGGCTCGCACACGGGGCGGAGTCTTGGACGCCTGGGCGATGGATGTCTCTGACGCCGCCTCCACTGAGCGCGTCCAGCAGGGAGGTATACGAGCCGTCGTCACTGATCTGATCATGCGCGACCCGGCGAGCACTGCGGCCTTCGTCGCCTATGCGATCAAGTGGGCGACGTCGTGATCGGCTCTGTTGGCGTAGATCAGGCGGCGTCAGCTGATGAGTTGTCGGCGATCACGATCTTTGCGCCCGCTGGAATCGGGGAAATCCAGACCGGAACTGATCTTGCAGCAGTGATCCTGGCCGCGATCGAAGCAGATCGGTTGGGCCCGCTCCGAGACGGCGATATCGTCGTCATCACATCGAAGATCATCAGCAAGGCGGAGGCTCGCGTAGAGCCGGCCTCACGGCGTACCGAACTGATCAGGTCCGAGACCAGGCGTACCGTGGCGCGGCGCGGAGAGACCCGCATTGTCCGTACCTACGGGGGATTGACTATTGCTGCGGCCGGGATCGACAGGTCCAATGTTTCGACCGAGTCGATCTTGCTGCTGCCGAGTGATCCTGACGCCAGTGCGGCGGAATTGCATCGGCGGCTGGCGGCGGCGACCGGGCTCCGGCTGGGGGTGATCGTGTCCGACACCGCCGGACGGCCGTGGCGGGTCGGCCAGACCGACCACGCCATCGGCGTCTGCAGTGTTCGCGCCCTCGAGAACTACACCGGTATCCAGGATGCGTACGGAAACGAGTTGCAGATCACCGCAAGGGCCGTCGCCGACGAGCTGGCGGCCGCGGCTGATCTGGTGAAGGGCAAGCTGCATGGACGACCGGTAGCCGTGGTACGCGGCCTCGACCAGCTGGTTATCCGAACGGATTCCTCCGCGCGTGAGCTACTGCGTGAGGAAGACAAAGACATGTTCAGCTTTGGCAGCCAAGAGGCGGTACTGGCCGCTGTACTGGCAGCCACCGGACAGCATCATCGATACGAGGAGCTTGTCGCCTTGGACGCAGCAGAACGAACCGCTCGGCTGCTCGCGGGAATCAGCCTCCGCCCGGAGGCTGCGGATCTGCTGCGGGCCATTCTGTCTATCGACTTGGTAACAGGCAGCACCCAGCAGTTCGAGATAGACTCGCCACTCCTTGAGACGGATCAGTAGGAGTAATCCAGGTGGCGAAAGCCAAGAGCGATGAGGGGACGGCGCCCAACCGTGGGGCCGCCACCAAGACCGCGTCCGCTCCACGGAGCCGCCGCGACAAGCTCGCGTCCCTGGAGGCCGCGCGCAAGAAGGAGCAGCGCAGTCGGACTATCAAGTTGCTGGTCATTTGCTTGGTACTGGCGATCGGGCTGTTGGCTTATCCGGTCTATCTCTTCGTTGACGACTATCGCGCTCGCAACGCATCCATCGAGCATCTGGGGAGCAGCATTGCCGCGGCTGGCTGCGATCCGATTGCCGAGCACGAAGCCACCGGCAACCAAGATCACGTTGCGGAAGGTACCAAAGTCGATTACGCCCAGACTCCGCCCGACTCCGGAAAGCACTACCCCAGCCCAGCTCCGTTCACCAAGCACTTCTATGCCGAAGCGGATCGCCCGCCGGTAGAGACTCTGGTGCACAATCTGGAGCACGGCTACACCGTTGTCTGGTACCGCGCGGATGCCCCCGGCAAGCAGATCAAGAATCTTCAGCGGATCGCCAAGACCTTCGGCAGCGACGATTACGATCCGGCGGACAAGTTCATCGCGGCGCCGTGGTCTGACGCTGATGGCGCTGGCTTCCCGGCCGGAAAGAACGTCGTCATAACACGTTGGACCGCCGATCCCAACGACCCTGGCAACCCAACGGCGCAGCAGGGTGTTCGGCAGGCGTGCACTGAAGTCAGCGGCGCAGCGATCAAGGACTTCATGACCAAGTACCCGGTCGCTAACTCTCCGGAACCAAGCGGCGCGTAGCGCCGCGAACACCATCCACTCGTCGGTGGACGTTTCAGTTATGCGTAGCCGCCGCCGAGCTGCGCGGTGACCTCAGCAACGAGCTCCTTGATCCGTTCTGCCTCGGCGACCGGGCACACCAGGGTGATCTGTGGCGTCTGGACAATCACGGTGTCGTTAAGACCGACGACTGCGACCACCCGCCCGTCTTCGGCATTGTTGATCACCAAGTTGTCTCGCGCGTCCACCAGCACGGACATGCCATGAGTGGCGTTGCCATGTTGGTCCCGGGGCAATTGCTCACCAAGAGCTGCGAAGCCGCCGACATCGTGCCACGTAATAGGCAACCGGACGGCGACAACCCGAGCACTCCCCTCGCCTCGCGATACGGGCTCCATGATCGCGTAATCGACGCTGATCTTGAGCAATTCCGGATAGATCTCCGATAGCCGGTAGGGCGCAGCGGCTAGCTCGATGATCGCATCGTGAGTCTTGGGTTGCAGTAGCTTCAGCTGATCAAGGAACGTCCGAGCTCGCCAGACGAACATGCCGGAATTCCACCAGTATTCACCCGAGGCCAGATACTCCTCTGCGGTTGTTCGGTCGGGCTTTTCCTTGAACTCGACGACCGAGAAAACATCTGGATGGCCTGGCACTGTTTCGCCTCGGCGCAGGTAGCCATAGCCGGTATGCGGTGCGGTGGGCACCACTCCGAATGTCACCAGAGATTCCTCGGCGCTCTCGGCCACCTCGAAGCCTTCGACTACCGCCTGCTGGAAGGCCGCAACTGGATGCATGATGTGGTCGGCAGTTACGACCGCAATGGCCGCCTCCGGGTCGCGGGCCGCGAGCACGGCCGCAGGCCAGGCCACTGCATTGAGCGAGTCGCGACCTTCGGGCTCGCCAAGGATGTTCGCCGGCTTCAGCTCGGGTAACTCGGCCGCGACAGTGCCGGCGTAGTCAGCAGCTGTACAGACCAGCACCTGGTCAGGAGGAACGATGCCATCCAGCCGCTCGTACGCGATCCGCAGCAGGCTCTTGCCGCCGACCATCCGCAGCAGCTGCTTGGGCATATCTTGCCGAGATAGCGGCCAGAGGCGCTTTCCTGAGCCACCGGCCATGATCAGCACGTAACGCATGCGGAAAGGGTAGCGGTCCATACCGGCTCCTACGCTGTCGCCATGACTGCACTACTCGCCGAGCGACTTCGACGGCGCGTTCGAGTTGACGGGGCCGCACCCCTGCTCACCTACTACGATCTCGGCTCCGGCGAGCGCGTAGAACTCTCTGCTGTCAGTTTCGGCAACTGGGTGGACAAGACCTCCAACTTGCTAGTTGAGGAGCTAGCAGCCGAGCCGGGCCAGGTGATCAGCATGCCGCTTGCCATCGTGGCGCCGGGCCATTGGCTTACGTCGGTATGGCAGATTGCCTGCTGGCAGGTGGGTCTGGTCGTTGACCTGACCAACCCATCCGCCACGGCGGCGGTGGTGACGGGTCGGCAGTGGCAGGGCTATGAGGCGCCCGAGGTTTACGCGTGTGCGCTGCACCCTCTTGGCTTTGGCTTTACAGAGCCGCTGCCAGCGGGCGTTCGCGACTATGCAATCGAGGTCCGCAATCAACCTGATCGCTTCTCCGGACCGTCGCCGGGTCCAAGAGCCACCGCGTGGGTTGACGCCGAGCGCACGCTGACCCAGGCGGACCTGATCGAGATCGATGGTCCACCGGCGCGGCGCCTGGTTCCGGTTGGCGATCCATGGGCTACGTGCCGGGACGGAATCGTGACTGCGCTGGTGACCGGTGGCTCCGTAGTTGCGGTCGCTGGAGAGGACGCCAACCAGCTGGCCCGCATTGCCAGTAGTGAGCGCGTCACGATCTAGCGGGATTGTTATGGAGGACTGTGCTGCGAAACGCACCCTCCAGGAGGTCTCCGGATGGGTCGGCTTAACGGCTGTGCTGCGAAACGTACCCCCCAACTTGAGGCGACTACGCGTCAGGCGTTTTGCGGGAAGCCCAGGTTCAGACCACCGTGGCTCGGGTCGAGCCAGCGAGAGGTGATCACCTTGCCACGGGTGAAGAAGTGAATACCCTCCACGCCGTGGGCGTGAGTGTCACCGAACAGTGAGTTCTTCCAGCCCCCGAACGAGTAGTACGCCATCGGTACCGGAACTGGCACGTTGATGCCGATCATGCCAACCTTGACCTCGTTCTGGAACTGCCGAGCGGCACCACCGTCGTTGGTGAAGATCGCCGTCCCGTTCCCGTACGGGTTGTCATTGATCAGCTTCACGCCTTCTTCGTAGCTGTCCACCCGAACTACCGCCAGGACCGGGCCAAAGATCTCATCTTGATAGATGCTCATGTCGGTCGTGACATGATCAAACAGCGTCGGGCCCACGAAGAATCCGTTGCCATCGGCATCGACCTTCGGCCGGCGCCCGTCAACGACGAGCTCCGCGCCGGCCGCCTCACCTGCGTCGATGTAGCCGGAGACTCGCTCCTGTGCCTGTGCCGTGACCAGCGGACCCATGTCGCAGCCTCTGGTGCCGTCGCCGGTTCGCAGCCCAACGGTGCGTTCTTTGATCTTGGCCACGAGTTCGTCACCGATATCGCCGACCGCCAGCACTGCCGAGATCGCCATGCAGCGCTCCCCCGCCGAACCGTAGCCGGCATTCACAGCCTGATCTGCAGCAAGATCAAGATCGGCATCGGGCAACACCAGCATGTGGTTCTTGGCACCGCCCAAAGCCTGCACCCGCTTGCCGTGGGTGGTCCCGGTCTCATAGACATAACGGGCGATTGGTGTTGATCCGACGAATGAGATCGACTGCACATCCGGGTGGGTCAGCAGCCCGTCGACAGCCACCTTGTCCCCGTTCAACACATTGAACACACCATCGGGAAGCCCTGCTTCCTTCCACAGCTCGGCCATCCACAACGCCGCTGTCGGCACCTTCTCGCTCGGCTTCAGCACCACCGTGTTCCCACAGGCAATCGCGATCGGGTAAAACCACATCGGCACCATTGCCGGGAAATTGAACGGCGAGATGATCCCCACAACGCCCAGCGGCTGCCGTGTGGAGTGCACGTCGACCTTGGTCGAGGCATTTTCAGTAAAGGCGCCCTTCATCAGATGCGGAATCCCGCAGGCGAATTCGACAACCTCCTGGCCGCGACTGACCTCCCCGAACGCGTCGGATAGCACCTTGCCATGCTCGGAAGTGATGATCGCCGCCAGCTCCTTCTTCTCCGCGTTCAGCAGCTCGCGAAAACGGAACAAGACTTGGGTGCGCTTAGTCAAAGACATGTTTCGCCACTTCGGGAACGCGGTCTCAGCCGCGGCGACGACTTCATTGACGTCGTCCTCAGATGCGAGAGCGAGCTGCGCGGTCACCTCCCCGGTGGCGGGGTTGGTGACATCGGAGAAGCGTCCGCTGTTGCCCTCGAAGATCTCGCCGGATTTCCAGTGGTAGAGCGTCGTTGCCATTTCTGTAGTTCCTATCTAAAGATGCTGCTGGGGTAATGCTTGATGATCATGATCATGATCAGTTCGTGATCTTGTTCGACCGCACATTCGCCACCGTGTCAGCGCCAAAGTGCTTATCGATCAATGCAAGTGCCTTGTCCCGTTGGCGTTCGGATACGCCGCGCGCGTCTTCCTCCCAGCCGAAGACGCAGCTGCTGATCACCCCGTCGAACCCGACCGAGGCCAGCGCAGCGAAAACCGCGTCGTAGTCGACTTCGCCCATGCCCATCTCCATGTGCTGGTGCACCCGGGCCGGGTTGCCGGGCGGGTTGGAGATGTAGCGCGCACCGCCGGAGGTCAGATGGTTCCAGGCATCAGCCAGGTGGACGTAACGCACCTTTTCCCCGGCCGCCTCGATGATGGTTCCCGGGTCGTGGCCCTGGTGGAACGCATGCGGGGTGCAGTAGAGGAAGCCGATCCAGTCCTTGTTGAGGCCGCGAATCATGTCCACCGCCTCCAGGCCGTCCTCGATGAAGTCATCCGGGTGCGGCTCAAGGATCAGCTGCAGACCCTCGCGCTCGAAAATCGGCAATAGCTCGTCCATCGACCGCAAGAAATGAGCCTCGGATATATATGGAGCCTCCGGCCTACCGCCGAACTCGGAGTTGATCACCTCGACGCCAAGATCGACGGTAATCTGAATGACTCGCTTCCAGGCGCGTACCGCGGCTTGTCGCAGGTCCTCATCGGCCCCTACTGCTCGCGCATCGCGCGTCTGGCCTGACCAAGGCAGCACGGGGAGCACTGATGCTATGCCAATCCCGGCGTCACTGGCGAGCTTCTTCAGTCTCTTGACCCCGGCGTCGTCGATTCGCGGGTACCTGAGGAACGGAACGAAGTCCGCCTTTGGTGAGAGCTCCATCCAGTCATAGCCGAGGCTGGCCACAATGTCGGGCAGCTCGTAGATCGAGCTACTCGAATAAAACATCTGAGGGTCAAGTGCAAGTTTCACGGCCATGCCCCCTCAAGGTCGGGCGCCTGTATTCCGCCGTGCGGTTCCTCTGGCTCGATGGCGGCTTTAGATTTACCGCCCGCCAGATGGACATGGAACTTCACCCCATTCCGGAGCGCTTGAACGCCCGCCTCACAAACCGCAACGGCGGCATAACCGTCCCAGGCACTCGCGCCATCGATGGTGCCCGCCTTGGCGGCATCCACCCAGCGTTGCAGCTCAATGTCGTACGCCTGGCCGAAGCGCTCCACGAAGCTGGGCGTCATCTTGCCGCCCCACCGTCCATCGATGGATTTGGTCTGGAGGTTCTGGTCGAGGCCTATGAAGGCGCTGCCGTTTTCTCCGACGATCTCGGTTCTCACCTCGTACGCCACACCGGTCCGAACGAATATCTCATCGGTCACGATCGCACCGGACTCGGTCTCGAAGATCACCAGCATCGGGTCATGGGTGCCGTGCGGCGCACTGCTGGTCGCAGCGCCCTTGACCACCTCGACGCTTGTGAGCTCCTCTCCCAGCAGGAATCGGACCGAGTCGACCTCGTGCACCACAGAGTCCCTGATCATGAACTCGGAGTTGAAATGATCACCGACCGCAGGATTGCGATGGACGCAATGCACCATTAGCGGCTTACCAAGCCCGCCATCGGAGATCAACTTCCGCAGTGCCGCGTACTCGGGATCGAAGCGCCGCATGAAGCCGACTTGAATGAGCTGCTTACCGAGCGCATTCTCTTTTTTCACGATCGCATGGGCGGAGGTGATGTCGGTTGTCAGCGGTTTTTCACAAAGCACCGGGATGCCCCAATCAAGGCAGGCATTGAGTTGCTCCGCGTGGGCATCACCTGGGGATGCAATAAGCACGGCATCCACATCTGGATCCTTAATGGCCGCGATCGGGTCATGCTCGACACGCGCACCGACTTGCTCTCCGGCCTCGGCCGCCTTGTCGGCGAGGAAGTCGTTGACGACGGTCACCCGCGCCCCCCGCACCCGCTTGCTCAGCGCGTCAACGTGAAACGCACCCATCATGCCCACGCCGAGAACGGCGATCCTCAGCTCATCGCTCACTTCTGCCTCCGGAACTCGATGTTTGCGCTACTGCAGGAACTGAGGTAGGCCTTTGTCCGCTTGGCGATTGGCAGCGGCAGATCCGGCGAGCACGGGTACAGGTCGTGTTCGATGATGCCCTCGAGGTCACGACCCAAGGCCGACACCGACTCGAGCAACGGTGGCATCTCGGGAACACCCAACGGTGGCTCGATCATGGCGCCCATCCGGACGGCCTCAGGAAACGACAGGTCCTTGTCCAGCACCTGCGCAACGATCTGTGGGTTGACTTGCTTGAGGTGTAGATATCCGATTCGATCTGGA
>DATCXA010000228.1:0-2614 GCA_036566085.1 Propionibacteriaceae bacterium | reverse complement strand
CCGACGTCGAGGTCGGCGCACAGATAGCTCACCGGGCACAGCAGGATTGGGCCGCCCGGCCAATCGAGGAGCGAGCCGAGGTGCTGCTCCATTTTCATGATCACCTCCTGGATCAGCGCGACTACTTCGTTGATTTGCTGCAGGCCGCCGGCAAGGACCGACTGAGTGCCGTCTTGGAGGTGTTCCACGTTGCTCTCACCGCCCGCTATTACGGGCGTACCGCACGTCGCTATCTGCGTTCAGAACGGGGCGAGGGCGTGCTGCCCCTGGTGACCCGAGTCGAACGGCATTACGTACCCAGGGGCCTGGTTGGTGTCATAGGGCCGTGGAACTATCCACTGACCATGGCGATCTCCGACGGGCTAGCGGCTCTTGTCGCCGGAAACGCGATCATGCTCAAGCCGGATCACCAGACTCCGCTGGTGCCTCTCGCCGCGGTGGAACTGTTGCGGACCGCGGGCCTGCCCGCTGACCTGTGGCAAGTCGTGCACGGACGCGGCACCGTCGTGGGACGGGAGTTGATCGACGTCAGCGATTATGTGTGCTTCACAGGTTCCACTGCCACGGGACGGATCGTGGCCGCCCAGTGCGCTGGTCGGCTGATCGGCTGCTCACTGGAACTCGGCGGCAAGAATCCGATGGTGATCTTGGATGACGCCGATGTTGAGGCGGCGGCGGAAGGCGCAGCGCGGGCGTCATTCTCTAGCGCCGGCCAGCTCTGTGTGTCAACAGAGCGCATCTACGTCGCGGAGCCAATCTTCGAACAGTTCGCCCAAGCCTTCGTTAGGCGCACAGAGGCGATCCAGATCGGCAATGCAGCTGACTTTGGCTGTGATATGGGCAGCTTGATCAATCATGATCAATTGGCCCGAGTCAGCGGCCATGTTGAGGACGCCAGGTCCAAGGGTGCAACAGTGCTGACGGGCGGCCGGAGGCGCACCGACATCGGTGAGCTCTGCTATGAGCCGACCATCTTGACCGGCGTGACGCCAGAAATGGACTGCTACGCCGACGAGACGTTCGGGCCAGTTGTCAGCGTGTATCCGGTCGCCAACGAGGCAGAGGCGGTGGCGCGGTCCAACGACTCCGACTATGGCCTGAACGCCAGCGTCTGGACCTCTAACCACGCTCGCGGGCGCCGGGTAGCCAGCAAGATCAAATGCGGCAGTGTGAACGTCAACGAAGGCTTTGCCGCCACATTCGGCAGTATCGACGCGCCAATGGGTGGGATGAAAAACTCAGGCCTGGCACGCCGCCAGGGGCGCGACGGCATCCGAAGATTCGTCGACGTCCAGTCAGTGGCCACCCAAAGCGGTGTCCCGCTTGCCCCAAGTCACGGTCTCGACGCCAAGTCCTTCACCTCGGTAATGACCGGCGTCCTGAGGGTGATGAAGAAGGTAGGCCGGGCCTAGCCGTTTGGTCATAGACTCGTCGCTTCCGGGCGTGGGCGGGGGAGAGGACATGAGATGAGCCAGCGAGACCACGATCTGGTGTTGGTGGTCGACTTTGGTGCTCAGTACGCGCAGTTGATCGCACGTCGGGTGCGGGAAGCCAATGTCTATTCCGAGATCGTGCCGCACACCGCCTCGGTTGCGGAGATCATGTCGCGACGGCCCAAAGCGATCATTCTCTCTGGCGGCCCGTCATCGGTCTACGAGGCGGGAGCCCCGCAACTTGACGCGTCGCTCGTCCAGAGTGGCACGCCAGTTCTGGGTATCTGTTACGGCTTTATGGCTATGGCACAGGTCCTCGGTGGATCGGTCGCCCGAACAGGCATGCGTGAATACGGCCGGACGGCGGTAAGCGTGATCGATTCCGGCACCCTGCTCGCCGGAATGCCTCCCACCCTGAGTGCCTGGATGTCCCACGGCGATGAAGTGATCGAAGCCCCAGATGGCTTCGAGGTAGTCGCGACATCGGCACGGGCTGCGGTCGCCGCGTTCGAGGACTCCGACCGCCGACTGGCAGGGGTGCAGTGGCATCCGGAGGTGCTGCACACCGAACGCGGCCAGCAGGTGCTGGAGAATTTCTTGTTCCAGATTGCGGGTTGCACACCGGATTGGACGCCAGCCAACATCGTCGATGATTCGGTGATGGCACTTCAGCAACAGGTGGGCGGCAAGCACGTCATCTGCGGTCTCTCTGGTGGGGTCGACTCTGCGGTCGCGGCAGCCCTGGTACAGCGAGCGGTCGGTAGCCAGCTCACCTGTGTCTTCGTCGACCATGGCCTGCTACGCGAAGGGGAGGCCGAGCAAGTGGAGCGGGACTACGTGGCGGCGACTGGGGTCGAACTCAAGGTTGTCGACGCCTCGGAGCAATTCCTTTCGGCACTCGCTGGCGTAACCGATCCCGAAGAGAAGCGCAAGATCATTGGCCGGCAGTTCATTCGGACTTTCGAGGCCGCGGCCCGCGAGGTGGTCGGCGAGGCAGGCGATGTCGAGTTTCTGGTACAGGGCACGCTTTATCCGGACGTGGTTGAGTCCGGTGGCGGTGAGGGCGCGGCCAACATCAAAAGCCACCACAATGTTGGCGGGCTGCCAGACGACCTGCAGTTTCAACTGGTCGAGCCGCTACGCACGCTTTTCAAGGATGAGGTACGGGCAGTGGGTGCCCA
>DATCXA010000218.1:0-3458 GCA_036566085.1 Propionibacteriaceae bacterium | reverse complement strand
CCAGCCGGGCGGAGAACAGGTGCTGGTGATACGGGGCTCCCAGGCCCGGCGCGACCTGACTCGCATAAGCGCTGCCCGGCGCGTATGCCGAGGCGAAGAGCACCCCAGTCGCCTTCGCCTCGAGTTCGATGGTGCCGTCCAGGTACAGGTACCAGTAGAAGCCGTAGTCGTAGTTGCCGACCGTCACGAAGAACGAGATCACCAACCGGCGCTGCCGGCGAGTCTCCTGCGAGCCGGTGAACAGGTCCGTGTGTTTCCACAACACACCAAAGTCTTCCTCGTGCATGCAGATCGCGTTTTGCCGGACCTCCGGCTGACCGAGCTGATCGGGCAGCACTGCGTCGAAATAGTGAATCTCGCCCAGACAGTCACACCCCAACTCGAGCGAATTGACCTGCTCACCGAGCTTGTACTCGCCAGCGTCGAAATAGTTCTGCCAGAACCGGACCGGGCTCGGATCCGCATACGGCACCACCATTTCCGCCACCGAGGCACGATAGATCACAGGCCGTCCCTGTAGGGCCAACTGGTGCAAAACCAGTCCTTCGCGCTGGTCAAAGCCGATCCGGAAGGTCCACCCCTCCCAGCTCACCGCGTCGCCATCGACGCTAAAGCTCGGCCCCTCAGGCTGGGTGATCTCGATAGGCTTGAGCGTCGTGCGTTGCGGGCCGACGTAGGCAGGATCGTCGAAGTTGCCTTCTTCCTCCGGGATCGGCATTTTTGCATGATCGATAAGTTTGATGACCTCGCGCTTGGTCAGGTCGACGTAGGCGACGACACCATCGATCGGGTGCGCCCAGCAATGATCTTCGTCGCGACGCGCGAGAAACGACAGAACCCGCAACATGCGACGACCACTCTCGCCATCAATGCCGAACGCTCCAGCGGAGAGAGGACAAGGTCGGACCAGGCTGACGTCGGTGATGCCGCGGCCGTTCATCGCCGCGACCCAGCCCGGATCGTTCTTCACGATCTCGTCAACGAGCTCGAACTCCTCCAACAGAATCGGGGGATGCCCATCGACCAATGGATCGAGGTCTTTCGCCGATACGACCTGGCAGTCTGAAATGGAGACCACGACATCTCGTCCGGCACCTGTGGCCAGGTCCAGCAAAAAGATACGCACCCTCCGGCTCACCGCATCGCCTGGCGTCCACCGCAGAACCTCCTGCTTCGCCGGCTCCTCCAGCCCGAGGTACGCGAATCGAGTCGTCTCATTGATCAGATCTGCATTTACACACGCCTGCCGAGCGAGATCGATCTCCTCAGCCGTCAGCCGAGCAAGCGGATGCTCCAGGGCTATGGCTTGACCGGCCGGCAACGTTTGCGATTGGGTCATCGGTACTCACTTCCAACATCGAGGGATGCATCCATCCAACTCTCTACGCCGATGCGCGAGCAAGCAAGGACCGTCCTCGTGAACTTCAACCAGCTGCTATCCCTCGTCGTGTTCCGACCCGAGCAGGGCTACAGCGTGCGAGTCGACCACCCCACCGGAGACCACGAATTCTGGACCCTGCGCCGCCAGTTCAGGGGCGCAGCGACGATGGCGCGACGCTTCCGCGCCCAGTACACGGGGCTCGGCGACACCTTTACCATCGTCGAAATCAGCCGTGCCGACCTCGATCTCCACAGCCGATACGGATACGAGTGCACGTCGCCCCAGTGCCCGAGCGCCCACGCCAACGACGTCGGTCGCATGTGAAGCTGTGCATCGGTCAATTGGGCAGGTGACAGGGCAACCGAGAAACGACGAGGTCGGTGCGGTCTGGGCGCGCGTCTTCGTTGACATCCATTTCTGACATCAACGTCCGCGCACAGCAGCAGCACGGGACAAACGAGGGCGCCGGATTCACCGAGTCAGCGAACAATCGCGAACGTCCCGTCGCGTGCCTGATGAGCCTTACAAGCAGGGGGTCGCTGGTTCGAAACCAGCCGTGCCCACATAGACGACCTGGCATATGCCCAGGCTGAAGTGGTCGTCTTGACGCTATCCGTCGGCGGCAGCCTGACCGTCTGGCCGTCCGTAGCCGCGGTTGCCCCCGTGCTGGGGCACGTGGGGGGCACGCGCAGCGGCCTTCACGCGGCAAGGCGGTGTAAGGGGTGGCCGCCCGCCGCCTTGCAAAGATCTCGGCTGCTGGGCCGACCGGCACGCTATGTGGCGCTATGGTTTGCAGGGTCCTGATGCTGGTCTTGCGCGAGTGGCAGCGGTCTTACCCACCATTCTGAGGCGATATCGAGTCCGCTAGCGCGGAGTGCCTGCCGCTTCGCCTGATCAAGGTGCCCGGTTACGACAACTGCCTGGACCGCGCCGCGCCGAGCGGCTTGGGCAAGTCCTGCGCGTAGCAACTGAACGCCTGTCGTCGGCCAACTGCTGACCGTGATGACGGCGAAGTCGTCGATCTGACAGGTCAGTCCGCCGGGATCGTAGACCGGTGGCGCGGGGACCAGGGTCGCGATGAGGAACCCGGTCAGCTGGCCGGCTTCTTCGCTGACCAAGCAGATGACCTCGTCGTTGGCGATAAGGCTGGCAAGGTGGGGGCGGTGCTTGTCCTGCGCGTCGGCGGCAGGCCGCCAGAACAGCGGCTGGTATTGGGCGTATTGCTCGCGGCGGATGGTTGCCAGCGTGGTCATCGCGGCGACGTCAGCCTGCGACGCGGTGCGTATCTGCGCGCTCACCGGCCCAGTATGTCCGAGTCAGCAAATATCGCTAACGCCGTGCTGGTGGTGGCATCGGCGGGTGCGGGCCCGGTGACGCCGTCGCCATCAGAGGCTCACCTCTGAGGCCACATGACCCCGCGGCGGTGCCCCGGGCCACGGGCCAAACATGCCTGGTGGGAGAAGGACTGTGGACGGTACGTGACCTGCGGCGGAGGAGTCGAGCGGGCGACGGGGCGCTGCTGCTGCAGTACAGCAAGTCCACAAACGCGTCGGCTGCTAGCCAAGGCATCAAAATCAACTACACAACGGCTGGCCATCAGGAATGGGTCAAGCTGGGGTGGACAGTGGCACTCTGCGCGACAGAGACGGGCACCGGCGACCAGGCGTGTTCCGATCTTCATGGGAGTTGAGGTGGCAGTCCCCGCTGAGCCTTGCCGAGTGGAGTTCTCGGGTAGTGCCCAAGAAGCACCCGAAGCACGGAGACCGTCGACGAAGACCGTACGAGCGGGGATCGTGCAGCGCGCGATGCGGGCTGCCGTCCGGGTGAGTGTCAAAGTGAGTGACAACCGTGAAGAATGCCGATGGATCTGGTTGGACGTCCACGGACGGTGGTCGCAGCTAGGACGTCGCTTCGTCCCAGGTCCACAATGGGCGGCTGTTCCCTGATGCGATGAAGGAGCGGGGCCTCCGCTCCTCGTGACAGTCACCCAAGTTGCGATGTTCCCTTGGGGGTGTCAACCCAACGTCCACCACGACGATGGAGGCCCCTGTGGACGATTATGACGGTAAGCAGGTCG
>DATCXA010000215.1:0-2245 GCA_036566085.1 Propionibacteriaceae bacterium | reverse complement strand
AGGTTGGCCTGGAGATGACAGGTATCAAGATCTCCTCGCCTGGTGCTGGCAAGGCGACACGCGGTGGTTGATCGTGGTTAACCTCAGTGATGGCACGCGAGCCGCTGAGGTGCGAACACCATGGGCCGACCTCCGGGGCCGTCAGTGCCACCTCAACGACCCGACGCAGAACATCGCGTTCGTACGCTCAGGTGATGATCTTGTAAACGGGTTGTTCGTCGAGCTTGATGTTGGGAAGTGGCACATGTTCCGCGTAGAGCCGCGCTGAAATGTGTCGAGAGGCAACCGGCAGCTTGCCGGGGTCAGGTACAGCGCGTGAAGTGGCGCAATGCCGCCCTCGTGGCCGGCGCAGTGATGGGCTCGCGACCGCCGTTCTCATCCGCCCTGTAACCAGAAGAAGGTACGAGGTGCAATATGAGAATGAATGCCTTTGACCGCGGCAAGGTTGAGCGCTTCGCGACGCTGCCGCCGGGTGAGGCATATCCGGAGGGGATCGATGCCGACGCCGAGGGCAATGTCTACGTAGTCACCGTAGGAGCGAACAAGCCGGACACGAGCCCAGGAAGTCTCTTTGTGTTCGACCCGAACGGCAAGCTCCTGCGGACCGTCCACACGGAGGGCACCAGTCCTTGGCTGCTTGACCTGCGCTTCCAACCGAACACGGGCAAGCTGCTCGTAGTCGATTACCAAAACCCGAAGGTCTTCGCCGTCGATCCGAAGACGGGCGCTACCTCGGTGTTCATGACCGTCACGGGCGAGCACCCCGGCCTCGACGGGTTGACGTTCGATGCAGATGGCAACGTATACGTGACCGACGCGCACCAGGGAATAATCTGGAGAGTAGGCAAAGAGGGCGGCGCGGCAACGGCCTGGGTCATGAGCCCGCTCCTGAAGCCAACGAGGCCGCCCCCGGCAATCGGCGCAAACGGCCTGGCGTTCAACAAGGAGCACACAGCGCTGTTCGTCGCCAACACCGCGCAAGACACTATTGTTAAAATCTCGGTGAGCGGCTCACCACTCGACCCCGGCACGCCCGAGGTCTTCGTCAACCGCGCCGGCGGCGGACCGGACGGCATGATCATTGACGAGAACGACAATCTCTGGATCGCATGCAATCAATCCGACGAGGTCATGGTGGTCGAGCCGAGGCAAGGCCGGGTGATCGCAAAGCTCGGCGACTTCGGCGGCATCGACGAGGACGGTGCGCCCATCGGCTTTCTCTGGTCGAATAGCCTCGTCTTCCACGGCGACGACGTACTCGTCACCAATCTCTCGGTCGATATTTCCGCCGCTATGGGCCTAAATATGCGGACTGTCGATAGCCCATGGGCGGCCCAGGTGAAGCTCCACACGGTATCGAAAATCAAGAAGCGTATACCTGGCTTTCCGGAATAATCGGCATGCGCCTTCAGATGGCGGTCTGGAGAACCAGATGAACAAATGAGTCAAAGCAAAGTGCGCCAAGAGAGCGATACAAAGCCAGCTCAGGGGCCCCTCCTCCCTTGAAACCTTATTGTGGGGAAGGGGGCGTCGATCGCGGTGTCTCACATGTGACGCTGTAAAAACCGACGCTCTGTAGTTCTCATCGTGCCGACCGCGGTGAGTCGATCATGGCGAACAGCAGTCCGCCGAGCATGGCCATGTTCTTTAGAAATTGCACCTGTTGCAATTGCCGTTCCGAGGGGTCGTCAACCGTCCAGAACGCATGCCCAGCGATCGTCGTCGGTAGCAGGGATGCGGCGAGGACTGCAGCCGAGAATCTCGGTTTGACGCCAAGAGCAAGAGCAGCGCCGGCTACGAGCTGTGCTCCACCATTGACGCGGACGATCAGCTCGTCATCGATGGGAAGTGGTACCACGCGTCGGATCTTGGCGAGAGTGTCGGCGGCCTTGCCGACTCGCCCGCCGGGGGCCCGAACGACCGCGTACCCACCGGCGATGTAGACCGCGCCGGTGAGTGCGCGAGCTAAGGCCCTGACCACTGTAGTCGTCATGGTGCCGGGCGCCGTGGCGGCGTCACTCCGAGCAGTCGTCACAACGGGCGGTTGGTGATCGGAGTCCGGGATGGCTCTCGGCATTTTCGTCGCTTCCTCCTCAGGGGGCGCCTGCCACCAGAGGATCGATTATATGAAAGGCCGACGGCGACGGAGATGTTGTTGTCCCGGCGACAATCAGGGGTTCTAGCGCGGGACTAATGCAACAGGCAGGCCCGGCAACCAAGGAGCAGCTGCCAGACCACGCTGGCT
>DATCXA010000263.1:0-3029 GCA_036566085.1 Propionibacteriaceae bacterium | reverse complement strand
GCCGACGCCGAGCACCTGGCGACGAACATTGCCAGCTCGGGCGGCCTAAAGGACATTTCGATACGTGTTCAGCGGACCGCTACCGCGGTGAACGCTGACGTCGCCGCGTACGCACCCATGATCTTCGACCTCCGCCTGGGCCGTATCAATGAGCTCGCAACGGCGCCTCTGGAACGTGTCACTGTGCCATGATCAACAGTCCGTTAAAGCGACTACGGGACCAGCGTGGAGCCGCTGCCGTGGAGCTCACTCTGCTCGTGCCGGCCCTCCTCCTGACGCTTTGGTTGTTAGTAGCGGGCGGACGGCTGTGGTTTGCGCGTACGACGGTCAATGAGGCTGCCCAGACCGCGGCTCGCGCCGCATCCCTCGCCCGCTCGGCCGACAGTCCGGCAAGCGCCGGGCGAGAGGCCGGAACACAATCGCTGGCCACCGCCGGACTACACTGCAGATCGACATCAGTCTTGATCAATACGGCCGCCTTCGGAGTACCGCCTGGGACGCCAGCAACGGTCACCTCGACAATCACCTGCATTCTGGACTTCTCCGATGTCTTGCTCCCAGCTTGGCCGGGCTCTACAGAACTCACTGGACGCGGCTCCGCCGCACTCGACACTTACCGTGGTCGTTGATCATGAATGGGTCGATCATGAGACACATGCGTGTGCCTCGCCGCGATGAACACGGGCAGTCGATCAGCCTCTTCGTGTTGGTGATCATGGGCGCTTTGATCATTACGAGCGGACTTGTGATTGATGGTGGTCAGAAGGTTGCCGCAACCAGTCGCGCCGAGTCAGCCGCCGCGGGTGCCAGCCGTGCCGCCGGTAATGCGGCTGCTACCCAAGAGCTGGGCGGCGCGGATTCAGCGAGCGCCGCGGTGCTGGCCGCAAAGACCTACCTTGCCGGCCAACCCGGCGTAGAGGGGACAGTCTCCATCACCAACGGCGTGGTGCTCATAACGACTAGCGCCCGGCAGCCGACGATCTTGCTGTCGATCATCGGCATCGGCTCGGTCAGCGGACATGGCTCAGCGCGAGCGAACATCGTGCCTACGGGGGATACGCGATGATCATTTCACTCAACCGACTCTGGGACGAAAACAATGACCATTGACATTGAGCCTCGCGCTGCCGCATCCGCCAACAGTGCTCGAAAACGTAAAGAGCGTCCTGCCGCGGAATCCCCGCTCACTCCGCAAGCGCCTCGCTTGCCGGGACGCCGCAATCCCAAGTGGATCGCGCTCGGCATCGTCGCACTCTGCCTTGGCGGCATGTTGTCGTACGTCATCTATGCCCGCGTTGCTACGGAAACAGCTGTGCTGGCAGCAGGTCATACCGTCTATCGTGGGGAGACGATCGAACGGACCGATCTAGCCACGGTCACATTGCGCGGTGGCTCTCTCCCACACGCGATTCCGGCCACGCAGCTAAATAATCTTGTCGGGAAGCGAGCCGCATTTGATCTCGTGGAGGGATCAGTCATTTCCTCGACTTCAGTGGCAGACTCGGCTATCCCGGCTGAAGGCCGGGCGATCATCGGGCTCAAGCTCGCACCCGGCCGAGCGCCAGGCAATTTGCTCCTGCCAGCCTCGCGCGTACGCCTCATTGCCATGCCGGCAGCCGCTGACAGTTCGACAACAGACAAGCTCGCTGGGAGCGTCTTTGTCGGTAGCGTGATTGACCAATCGCAGGCCGCGGATGGTATGTCGATCTTGGTCAACATTGATGTAGAGGCGACCGCGGCGCCGACCATTGCGACGTTAGCGGCTCAAGATCGAGTCGTCATCGTGCGTGATGCAGGCAGGTGATCAACAATGGCGATACTGCTACTGACCTCCACTGGTGGCTCACCGGGCGTCACAACGCTGGCCGTCGGTCTTGCCCTCACTTGGCCTCGGCCGATTCTGCTCGCCGATTGCGATCCTGGTGCCCATCAGGCCATTCTGGCTGGCTACCTCGCCGGTCGCTCTGCCGTTGGTAAGGGCCTGCTACGCGTGGCCGAGGCTCACCGTGACCGGCGCCCGCTTCGCGAGGTGGTGCTCGACCAAGCGCTGCTGCTTTCAGCTGAACAAGAGACTCGACGGCTCTTCCTGCCAGGGTTCACTAGACCTGGCAGCGCAATGCATTTTGGCGCGGTGTGGGAAGACCTAGCTGAAGCCTTCGACCGGCTGGCCGACGTTGACATCGACGTGATCATCGATTGCGGTCGCATGGGTGCGGCCGGCCTGCCTGCGGCGCTCCTCGAACGCAGCGCGCTTACCGCCGTCGTTCTCAATTCGAGCCTGCGGTCAGTCATGAGCGCCCGGGTGCACATGCAGACGCTTCACGATCACCCGCGGTTGGCTTCCGCGGATCGCGGACACCTTGGCCTGATCATTGTCGGTGAGGGACAGCCCTACCGCGGCAGTGAGATCAGTAGGGCACTCGACGTGCCGGTGATCACCAGCATTGCCGATGACCGGCGGACCGCCGCGCATCTCTCCGACGGGCGGACGCGACATCGGCGGTTCGACACATCACCGCTAATTCGCAGCATTCGTGATGCCTCTTCCCAGCTCTCGGGCAGGTTACGGCGGTCGGCCCAGCTAGTTGGTGACCCAGAATGAATGAACAAACCTCGGTTCACCAGCCTGCCGCCCTGACAGACATTCCGATGCTTGCGGAGTATGACAAAGAGCTCTCCAAGCCGGCCGCTAATCCGGCACCCGGCATGACGAACCACCAACCAGTTGGGATTTACAGTGCGGCGGAGATCAGATCCAGCCACGCTCAGTTGCCATCCGGTGATCTTGACTGGGCTCAAGTGGTTGATCTCCGCCGGCGAGCCTCCGAGATCATCACTGATGAAGCCGAAGAGTATGCACGATCAAGCGGTCGCACCCTAACTAGCGAGGATCGGCTGCTGTTGGGCCGCTCAATTGTGCGCCGCACGGTAGCTGATCACGTTCGTTCGCTCCATCGAGGTGGTGCTGAGCTCTGGTCGCCCATTCAAGAAGAGGCCTACGTCACGGCAGTTGAGAACTCAATCTTCGG
>DATCXA010000206.1:0-3187 GCA_036566085.1 Propionibacteriaceae bacterium | reverse complement strand
CGGCTCGACGGGGAAGTTTAGGGACGGATTGATGTTTCCGGTCGGTGCCCACACTGACCCATCGGCACGTGGCCCTGCCGGTCGGCGAATATACCGGCACTCTCCGCCAGCCGATCATGAGTGTGGATGTGAAGCGACCTGTGAAGATCACAAGATCAAGATCAATTTAAGCGCGGCGGCGGAAGGCGGCAGGGCAAGAAGGAGCCGAGTGGTGCACTCTCAAGTGCCCGGGACCTTTGCAGGTGGAGCGGTGGACGTTAAGCGTGCGGCAGAGTTGTATGCCCAAGGCTGGACCTTGAGCGAGATTGGCGCGGAGCTGGGCGTTCGATCGAACGTAGTCCACGATCATCTTCGTCTTGCCGGTGTCACCATGCGTCCCGTCGGCGCACCTAATCATCCAGCCTCCACCCAAGAGATCCTCGACCTGCGTGACCAAGGTCTGACCTGGACTGAAGTGGCAAAACGGGTCGACATGACAGTTTCCGGGGCATGGAGTCGCTACCGGAACGCCCGGCCACCAAAGCGGCCCCGCCTGGGCAGATGGCAGCAGGTTTTCGCCGAGGCGCTTGACCAAAACCTCGCGGTCGGCGTTCGAGCGGCCGTCATTGATCATCTCGGTCGCGTCCCCACGAGAGCTGAGCTGAACGCCGCGCGACGGGCGGCGCACAGTTTCGCCTCGACCGGTTGTGCCCGCCTGCTCTACGTGTCGGGTGCCGATGCCAATGACGCTTCAGGTGATCGCAGCTATCTCGTGCTAGCCAAGCCGAATGTGATCATGAACGACATCCGCCTCCGAGGACTGGGGGTTGCAGGCAGCCACGCTGCGGGTCGCAAGACCCCGCACAATCATGCGCAAGCCGTTCGGAACCTTAGACGGACACTTAGGAATGCCGCAGGAGGTGCCCGGCTCATCCAAGCCGACGGATTGGATAACAAATCGGCTGCCGAGCTCGCGGCAGGTCTTGCGGATATGCTTGCCGAGCTTCACCGGCTTGAGCGCCGCCTTAATCGACGCGTAAATCGTGACCCGGAACATCGGCCAGGCATTTCGCCTGGCAGTGTTGATCCGGAGGCCGGTCAAGCGTGATTAATCATGCAGCCGCTGCCTTCGACACGAAATGCCTCGTTGATCATGACTGAGTAAATCAGCCGGTCGGAGCGCATTCGCTTTCGCTATTCCCTACTAATGGGCAGTCCACGGGACGTCGGCCGAGAACGACTCACCCGAGGATTGACCGCCTGGATGGGCCGTGAGCCTTCTGGTGGCGAGGTGGTGTTATGAGTCAACGGTCACGCCGGCAGGATCCGTACCCATGGACATGGGAGATGCCGCTCGCCGTCATGTTGTCCGTATTCGTCTTGATCAGCTTTGGTGTGCATCTTGGTCGGGCGGTCGCCAATGTGCTTGCAGGTTGCGCTTGGAGATTTCCGAGCCGGGTGAATCTGTTCAGTAGTTTGCCGGCTGTTCTGCGCGGAGACGCCGGGGCAGGTCTAGTCGATCTTCACGGGGCGGCCGCATCGCCGGCGAGCCTTATGACGTGCGTTGCCGCAACGGAGCTGATCTTGCTCGCCGCTACGGTCCTGTTGATCAAGTGGGGGTTGGATCGCTGGGGGCCGCAACGAATGAAAGTGGTAGCCACCCCAGGTGAGGCGGAGAGGCTGCTTGGTGTCACGCGGTTACGGCGGAGCCGCAAGATCGTTCGGCCCGATCTGTACGGAAGACGCGGGTATGGGGTTCGGAAATGATCTTCAATCCGTCCGAAGTCGGCTGGCATCTGGGCCGGGCCCACGAACCACCGGGTCGGGAGTTGTGGGTTCCCTGGGATCGCACGGCGGGTGTGATCGGTCCTCAGGGCAGCGGAAAGACACTCGATCTTCTCATTCCGGCATTGCTCAGCGCACCTGGTGCTGCACTGGTGACGCTCACCAAAGTCGATGATCTTTTGCTTAGCTTCCCGGTGCGGTCTCGCGATGGCCGGCCATGTCTGGTGCTCGATCCGTTCGGCCTCGGTAACGGGCTGCCGGAGTTGGTGTGGGATCCGGTCGCAGGCTGTGTGGATCCCATGGTGGCCGAACGTCGCGCCAAAGCGATTATCGCCGGCACGATCAAGGCGGCCTTAGGCGGCGGGTACGGCGACGACGCCGCCCGGTTCTACGCCGCCGAGGCGGCGAAAGTGATCCAGGCGTCTTCCATGCAGCCGCGCTCACGGGACGCAGCCTGGACGATGTGCTGCGTTGGATGGCGAACCCAGCCCTGGCCGGCGAGCCAACTGAGATTCTGCTACAGCATTCCCATGCTGCGCCGTATTGGCTGGGGCTGCTGCACGGCGCGTTGCACGGTGATGACCGCACCGCCGGCAATACGGTCACGACGGTGCAGCAGGCGATGAGCCTGTTCTTCCAAGAACAGATCCGCCGCCGCTGTGTGCCCAGTCCTGGTCGACCGGCCACCGATTTAGCTGGTGTGATTCGCCGGTGCGGCACCATCTATCTGTTGGGTCGCGAAGACCCCTATGCGTCGGCATCGCCGTTGATGACCGCGGTTGCCGAGCAGGTCTTGGACACCGCTCTTGGGTTGGCGCACACCTCGCGGTGGGGCCGGCTGTGCCCGTGCTGAGGAACGGAGAGCCGGCGCCCTCGGCGAGGCGCGACATCGCGGAATCGCTGCTGAGGAGGAGTCCCAGCCGTGACCGCCGCGGTTGAGCCGAATCCCCAGACGAGGGTGCTCATTCAGCCTTTCCCGGTGCCGGGAAGGTTGGTGCAACTTGCATATCGAGAACTCGATCTTGTAAGCAACGGTGCACAAGACCAACTCCTAGCTCTTAAAGACCTGCGGGACTTGCCGCGGCCATGGGACCCTGCGAGCTGCCAGACACCGCAGCTGCGCAAAGAGGTCTGGTTCTGGTTGGAGGCTGTCGTCACCTGGCTGAACCAGGAATACGTCTGGGACGTTGCTGAGGTCATCCCTCCCTGCTGGCCACAGCATCCCCACCTGGTGCACGAGATCGCTGTTCTCGCAGACCAACGCCGCCGCGCCGGTCTCGGCCTCACCAGCGACGCACTAGACGATTGGCACCGATACAGCCTCCCCTCCTTCACGGAACGGATGAAGACGCGACTGCGCAACCACTGTCAAGACCATCACCAATCCTGGCCCGCCACAGGTCGGCACACCCGCCACATAGCC
>DATCXA010000176.1:0-2554 GCA_036566085.1 Propionibacteriaceae bacterium | reverse complement strand
GGCTCAACGGGGCTAGCAGCGACGTTGGCCGCGCTGCGGGCCGGCCGGATCCTCGCGCTGGCCAACAAGGAATCTCTAGTAGTTGGCGGTCCATTGGTCACACAGGCCGCGCGGCCCGACCAGATGGTCGCTGTCGATTCCGAACATTCGGCGTTGGCGCAGTGTCTCCGCGGAGGGGCCGCGAACGAGGTCGACCGGCTCATCCTGACGGCAAGCGGAGGCCCGTTCAGGGGGCTCACACGCGAACAGATGAGGGACGTCACACCGGACCAGGCACTCGCCCATCCGACGTGGCACATGGGGCGGGTGATCACGACGAACTCTGCGACTTTGGTGAACAAGGGCCTGGAGCTTTTGGAGGCTAGCTTGCTCTATGGCGTGGAGCTCGACCGGATCGATGTGGTCGTACACCCGCAATCGATCGTGCACTCCATGGTGCAGTTCGTCGATGGCTCAACGCTCGCGCAGTGCTCGCCGCCTGACATGAAGCTTCCGATCGCGCTTGGCTTGAGTTGGCCGAATCGGATGCGTGGCGTAGCTCAGCCGTGCGACTGGCGTACGGCATCCAACTGGACTTTCGAGCCGCTGGACAACTCGGCCTTTCCCGCGGTCGACTTGGCCCGGCAGGCGGGTCGGCTGGGCGGTACCGCTCCGGCTGTCTACAACGCCGCAAACGAGGTGTGCGTGGACGCCTTTCACAATGGTCGGATCCGTTTCACCCAGATCCTTGACATTGTGGCCGTAGTGTTGCGCGAGCATGCCGGTTCGGATCCCGACGTAGGCTCGAAGCTGGTCGCAAGTGATCAGCTCACGCTCGAGATGGTGCTGGCGGCTGATGCCTGGGCTCGCGCTCGGGCAACGGACCTCACCCACGCAACGGAGCACACGCGCTAGATGGAACTTGTGATCTACATCGCCGGTGCTGTTGTCTTCTTCGGTTTGGTGATGGCCTCGATTGGCTTACACGAGATCGGGCATCTCGTGCCGGGCAAGCTGTTCGACGTCAAGACCACCGAGTACTTCGTCGGATTTGGTCGCACTTTGTGGTCGCGACGGCGTGGGGAGACTGAGTACGGTTTCAAAGCGGTTCCGGTGGGCGGTTATGTCCGGCTCGTCGGCATGTTTCCGCCGGCCAAGAATCGTCCTGGTGAAGTACGGGCCTACAGCACAGGGCCTTTTCGAGCGCTGGCCGATAACGCAAGGGCTGCGGAGTGGTCGGCGATACGCCCGGAAGATCAGGGCCGGCTGTTCTACCAGAAACCGTTCTGGCAAAAGTTGATCATCATGGCCAGTGGGCCGGCGATGAACATTCTGCTCGCGTTCTTGATCCTGCTCGGCGTCTCAGTCAGCTACGGTGTCTACCGCTCGCATCTGACGATCAGCAGTGTGCAGGAGTGCATTGTCGCTACGAATGCTGCAGACAAGAGCTGTGAGGGCAAGCCGCCGACACCTGCTGCACAGTCGGGCATCCAGCCGGCGGACAAGATCGTGGCGTTCAACGGAACGCCGGTTTCGTCCTGGGATGACGTGTCGCGTTTGATCCGAGCGAATCTGGATCATCCAGCGCTGGTGACTGTCGAGCGGGCTGGCCAACGCGTCGAACTGAAGCCGGTCAATACCGTTATTACGGGCGTACCAGACAGATATGACCCGTCGCGGCGCGTGGCTGCCGGGTTCTTTGGCGTCGAACCCGAAGTCGTCCGAGAGCGTGGGGGGCCGGTCGCGGTTATCGGTGACATGTGGCAGATGACGAAGCAGACCGTCGTTGCGCTTGCCTACTTCCCGGTGAAGGTCTACTACACCGCCTACAACTTGGTGACTGGAAAGCCCCGCGACGTCTACGGACCGATGTCCATCGTTGGTGCAAGTCGAGCTGCTGGGGAGATCGCCTCGACTGACCAGATCACCGCTGCAGCCAAAGTCGCGAGCATGTTCACCGTGCTCGGCGCTGTCAATCTCTTCGTCGCACTCTTCAATTTCGTGCCACTGCTGCCTTTAGACGGAGGACACGTCGCTGCAGCGTTTTATGAGGCGGTCAGACGGACTATCGCTCGGCTCCTGGGACGCCCTGATCCTGGACCTGTCGACACCGCGAAGTTATTGCCTGTCGCCTACGTCGTGGGTGGTGTGATCTTGATCTCCGGCGTGGTGTTGATCTTGGCCGACATCATCGATCCGATTCGGCTCTTCTGACGCTCTGCCGCCCTTCCACGTTCGGGTTGGTGCCCGGCCAGTCGCCGAGGGTGCTCGGCGACTGAGGTCCTGGGATTCGGGCTGCTCCCCTGGCTAATCCTGATCGGGATCCATGTAGATGCGGTGCGCGGCCACCGCCGGGCCGTCGCGGGGTTCTTGGTTCGCCGCATCGTACTGGCCCAAGGCGCGGTCCTGCCGCTGCTGATCGCTGGGGTATCGCTACTGCTCCTGACCAGAGGCGGCCTCTACTGGCTGGTCCCCGGCATCGTGCTCTGCCTGGTGGTAGCGGTGTTGGATGCGTGGGTACTGCTCGTGGAGATCCTGCGGTGACAGCTTCCCCTTCAGCGGTGGAGACAGGCAC
>DATCXA010000166.1:0-2999 GCA_036566085.1 Propionibacteriaceae bacterium | reverse complement strand
GTGCGGCCCGGGTCCGGCACGGCCATCATTAGGTCCGGCGGCCGCCGGCAGCGCGCCGACACCAGCCAGAGCCGCGCTAACGGCGAGCGTCACGGCCAGCCGGGAGATTGAGATCTTGATCATGGCTGTTACCTCCTTGAGTCGATGACAACCAGACTCGGACTACGAGGCGCCGAGCTACATCGGGCGACGTACTCAGAAAAGCCCGCGGAGACCTCAGATTTTTCGACTCGTGGCCTTACCTAATGCCGGACGTAACAGGTGGACGAGAGCAACGCCCGGCTTCTACGCATTCGGCAAGTTGCCAGTTAATTGCCAATATGACAGTATGTTGTCTATGACTGGTTCTACCGCTCACCTTGCCATCTACGACACACTTGCCGATTGGGAGGTCGGCTACCTGCTCGTCGAGTTGCGGACCGGGCGTTTCACAGGCACTCCCTGGAACATCGTGACCGTCGCGGAACAGGGCGAGCCCGTGACAACTATGGGCGGCCTACGCATCCTGCCCGACATGCTGCTCGACGACCTCGACCCGGCCTCAAGTGACCTCCTCATCCTTCCTGGCGCTGACCTCTGGGACGCCGGTGATGGGCAGCCGTTCGCCAAGGCTGCCTCACGCTTCCTGGACGCAGGAGTTCCAGTTGCAGCAATCTGCGGTGCCACGGCTGGCCTCGCTCGAGCTGGTGTGCTCGATACTCGCCACCACACCAGCGCGGCAGCCGAGTACCTCATGGCGACCGGGTACGCCGGTGCCGACTACTACGACAACAAGCGCGCGGTCGTCGACGGCGATCTGATTACCGCCGGCCCCCAGTCGCCGGTTCAGTTCGCCCGCGCCACACTCGGGCGTCTCGGCCTGGCATCGGAACAGACACTGGAGGCGTATGAGGCTCTCTTCCATCGAGGGGATCCAGCCGCCTTCCCGATCCTCATGCAGGCTCAAAACGCCGCGTGAACGCTGCCCGGAACAGCGATGCGGCCGCCATTCCGCCCCGGGCTGACTGGCCGGAGCCGGTGCCTCAAACCGAGGCCGGTGCGCTGCTGACCGATGTCATCCTCACCATCTTCCGTCTCAACGCCCGTCTCATGGAGGCGGCTCAAGAGCTCGGGGCCCACGGCGGACTTACCGCCTCTTGGTGGCAGGTGCTCGGCGGAGTCCTTGATCAGCCCCGCAGCGTGGCCGGGGTAGCGCGTCGCATGGGCATGACCCGTCAGGGGGTGCAACGTGTTGCCGACCTGCTGGTCGAGCGTGGTCTGGGCGAATATCGACCCAATCCTGATCACCGGCGCGCAAAGTTGCTCGCCTGTACGGAGGCGGGGTATTGGGCGATCCGGCAGATTTCCCTTGTGCAGCATCCGTGGGCCAACCGGATCGGGGCCGAAGTCGGTGCTGAACAATTGCGAAGTGCATTAGAAACGATGCGTCGCCTCGCTGGAATTCTCGAAGCCGCTGAGGCGTCGTCTGGGAGCATGGAGCGATGACTGAGTCCAATGAGCCGACAACGCCAACTCTTCGTCAGGTCGTACTGGACTGCGAAGACGCCCGGGCGCTGGCCGAGTTCTATCGACAGTTGCTCGGCTTCCAGTACCGCCCGGGCGACGAACCGCCTGCTGACGGGGCGCCCGACACCAATGGTCAGGACTGGCTAGTGCTCTCTGATGCCAGTGGCGTCCGGCAGCTGGCGTTCCAGCAGGTAGCTCATCTGCCAGAGCCGACCTGGCCGGAGGGCCCGCGGCCGCAAATGATGCACTTGGACACCACAGTGCCGACCAACGAAGAGCTGTACGTCCAACATCAACGGGCACTGGACCTGGGAGCGCGCTTGCTCTTCGATCGATCCGACGATCCTGAGGAGCCACTCATCGTGTACGCCGACCCGGCTGGACATCCCTTCTGCATCTTCGTAGCTGCTGACTGACCGGTGGAGTCAGCCTCTCCCCGGAGGATTGATCATGACCCTCGGCGGCGTGTGACGCAGGCTAGTCCGCATGGAGGTGCGTAGCGTTGATGCAGCCCACCTGCTAGGAGGCACCGATGTCTAGCTTCCTGAACTTCTTGCAGAGTTTCGGCCTGCTCATTGCCCGGCTGGGATTAGGCGGCATCCTGCTACTGCACGGCTGGATACGCTGGAACGCTGGCGTTCAACGACAGATCGACTACCTCACCCAGTTCCGTACGCCGTACGCCGAAGTGGCGGCCTGGGGCGCCATCATTTTCGAACTGATCGGCGGTGTGCTGCTGATCGTCGGCGCGCTCACCCGCTTCGTCGGGTTGGGTGTACTCATCGAGCAGATCTTGATCATCTGCTACACCAACTGGTACAAGTGGCCGCCAACTCTGCTGAATACAGACGGCACCTACAAGGGCGGCTATGAGTACAACGTAGCCCTCGGGCTGCTTGGCTTGCTGTTGTTCGTGATGGGCGGCGGTGCGGTTTCCATCGACCGCTTATTCCGGCGTAAGAAGCCGGCCGAGGATGAAGCGGATGAATACACATCTCCATCCACCGCTCGCGCGGCGACTTGATCAAAGATCCAAGCACGAGCGCAGGGTCCGGGATTCACAGGAAAGCCACAGCTAGCACATAGGGCGGCTGTGAGATCTAGTGTCACGCTTGACGCATGATTCGCACCGATGGAAACACAGCACCTCTCACTAGGCCTGACGGCTCCCCCATCCGCATTCTTGCCGTCGACGACGAGTCCAGCCTGACCGAACTGCTCTCAATGGCCATGAGGTACGAGGGCTGGCAGGTAGCCACTGCAGCGTCGGGCGGGCAGGCCGTCAAGGTGGCTCGTGAGACGAGGCCGGATGCCATCGTGTTGGACATGATGCTCCCGGACTTCGATGGGCTTGAGGTGATGCGCCGGATCCGTTCCGAAGATCCTGACGTACCGGTGATCTTCCTTACCGCCAAGGACTCTGTCGAAGATCGCATCGGCGGGCTCACCGCGGGCGGCGATGACTACGTCACCAAGCCGTTCAGCCTGGAGGA
>DATCXA010000249.1:0-5585 GCA_036566085.1 Propionibacteriaceae bacterium | reverse complement strand
TGCTCTCGCGCTCGGATCGTGCTCGCCGTCGGGTCAACGCCCTATGCCGGGGACGGCAAATCTGGCCCCGCCTGTTGATTGCGTCGATCTGCGGTTTTGCCGTCCTGCTCTTGGAGAGCGTCGTCGGGCCACCAGCTACCGCCGGAGGATCGCGACGCGGCCTTGGCGCTGCTCGACGAAACGCTGCCGCTGGGCGCGCTTGAGGTCGTCGGCGACTAAGGCGAGCCTTATTTGAAGCCGCTCGCGGAATTAAGGCACACTGGTGTTGTGAAAAACCATCAGCGGGCAGCCTCAGGCGCCGCTGGGGTTCCTCAGAGCGTAGAGACCGACGCATCGACGCGGCACCGCGTGGCCAGCTCCATTCTCGAGCACGGGCCGTCGACTGCCGCCGAGTTGGCCGAGCGGCTGGGGCTGACCCCAGCGGCCATTCGTCGGCATCTCGACGTGTTGCTTGCGGCGGGCCATCTCGAAGCTCGCGAGCGGCGCGTCTACGGCACTCGCGGCCGTGGACGGCCTGCCAAGGTCTTTATGCTGACCGATGCCGGGCGTTCGGTGTTCTACACCGCGTACGACGGCCTGGCGATCGAGGCTCTGGAATTCCTCGCGTCCGCCGCCGGCCCCGATGCTGTCACGCTCTTCGCGGAGTCCAGAATGGCCGACAGCGAGAAGCGCTACCGGGAACGGATGGCAAACGCCGCTCCGACCACCACTCCGGCGCAGGCTTTGGCAGTGGCCTTGTCCGAGGACGGCTACGTGGCATCCACATTGCCGTCAGCCACCGGCGAACAGCTGTGTCAGCACCACTGCCCAGTGGCACATGTCGCCGAACGCTTCCCGCAGATCTGCGAAGTGGAAACCGCCGCGTTCTCCCGTCTCCTAGGTGTCCATGTGCAGCGTCTCGCGACCATCGCGCACGGCGACGGTATCTGCACGACCCATGTTCCGCACGTGTCTTCGCCATCTGGGCGCCGCACAGCGACCGATATGACCCCATCCGAAAGGCCATGATCATGACCCAAACGCAGGATCCCACTGTTACCCGACCGGTTGGTACCGGCCAGACCCAAGATCAACATCTGGCTGCCCTCGGTCACTATGAGTGGGGCTGGGCTGATAGCGATGTTGCCGGTGCCTCGGCGCAACGTGGCCTGACACCTGAGATCGTCGCCAATATCTCTCGGCTCAAGAACGAGCCGAAGTGGATGCTTGATCTGCGGCTCAAGGGCCACCGGCTCTTTGGCCGCAAGCCGTTGCCCACCTGGGGTGCCGAGCTCGGCGACATTGACTTCGACAACATCAAGTACTTCGTACGCTCCACCGAGAAGCAGGCGACGTCGTGGGATGATCTGCCGGCCGACATCAAGAACACTTACGACAGGCTGGGTATCCCCGAGGCGGAGAAAGCCCGGCTGGTGGCTGGTGTGGCGGCTCAGTACGAATCTGAGGTCGTCTACCACAAGATCAACGAAGAGCTCGAGCGGCAGGGTGTGATCTTCCTCGACACCGATACGGGGCTCAAGGAGCACGAAGAGCTCTTCAAGGAGTACTTCGGGACCGTCATTCCCGTCGGAGACAACAAGTTCGCGTCCCTGAATACCGCCGTCTGGTCTGGTGGCTCTTTCATCTACGTGCCGAAGGGCGTCCACGTCGAGATTCCGTTGCAGGCCTACTTCCGGATCAACACCGAGAACATGGGTCAGTTCGAGCGGACCTTGATCATCGTCGACGAGGGCGCGTACGTGCACTATGTCGAGGGCTGCACGGCACCGATCTACTCCTCGGACTCGCTGCACTCTGCGGTTGTGGAGATCATCGTCAAGAAGAACGCGCGTTGTCGCTACACCACGATCCAGAACTGGTCGAACAACGTCTACAACCTGGTGACCAAGCGGGCCACCTGCGAAGAGGGCGCGACCATGGAGTGGATCGACGGCAACATCGGGTCCAAGGTCACGATGAAGTATCCGGCCGTCTACCTGATGGGCGAGCATTCTCGCGGCGAGACCCTGTCGATCGCCTTTGCCGGTGAGGGCCAGCATCAAGATGCCGGATCCAAGATGGTGCATTGCGCGCCGCACACCTCCAGCTCGATCATCTCGAAGTCGGTGGCTCGGGGCGGCGGGCGGACGTCGTACCGCGGCCTGGTCCAGGTGCAGGAAGGCGCCCATCACTCGGCCAGCACAGTGAAGTGTGACGCGCTTCTGGTGGACACGATCAGCCGCTCTGACACCTACCCCTACGTCGACGTACGGGAAGATGACGTGTCGATGGGTCACGAGGCGACTGTCTCCAAGGTCAGCGAAGATCAACTGTTCTACCTCAGGAGCCGGGGCCTTGGAGAAGACGAGGCCATGGCCATGATCGTCCGCGGATTCATCGAGCCGATCGCGCGAGAGCTTCCGATGGAATACGCACTTGAGCTCAATAGGTTGATCGAACTGCAGATGGAGGGTGCGGTCGGCTGATCACTCAGCGACGAAACCTCACCCAACCGAAACCAGAAAGAGATCTGTCGACGTGACCTTGCTTGATCAGGGTGCCGCGCGGGTAGCCGATGCGGTGGAGAGCCGCCAGCAGGCGGTCAGCCGGCTGCACCCGCCTGGCTCCTTCGACCTCGCCGATCATCCCGTGCCGACCGGCCGCGAGGAAGCCTGGCGGTTCACACCGATGAAGCGCCTACGAGGGCTGCATGACGGCACTTTCGTGCCCGGCGGTCGCGCCCGGGTCGAGATACAGGCACCGCCGGAGGTCGTCATCGATCTGGTCGACCGCGATGACCCACGGCTGGGCCGTATCTACACACCCAACGACCGCGTCGCGGCCCAAGCCTGGAACTCCTTTGAGCAGGCCCGGGTAATCTCCGTGCCTCCGGGTACGGAACTGCACGCGCCGCTGGTACTGAATGTCTTCGGTGTCGGCAGCGAGGCCGCGGTGTTCAACCATCTGGTCCTCGACATAGGTGCCAATGCCAAGGCCACCGTTGTGCTGCAACATCAGGGCTCAACCGTTCGGGCCGGCAATGCGGAGATCATCGTTGGAGACAGCGCTTCGCTCATGCTCGTGTCGGTGCAGGATTGGGACGATGACACCGTCCATTTTGCTCACCTCCATGCTCGAGTAGGCCGCGATGCCAGCTACCGCCAGGCGCTGGTGAGCATTGGTGGCGAGGTGGTCCGGATCTCCTCCTCGGTCGACTTCGCGGGTCCTGGGGGAGAGGCCGAGTTGCTTGGCCTGTATTTCGCCGACGCCGGACAACATCTGGAGCATCGGCTATTCGTTGATCACAATGCGCCGCGCACTCGCAGCAATGTGGACTACCGCGGCGCGCTGCAGGGCCAGGGAGCGCACACCGTCTGGATTGGCGACGTCTTGATCCGGAAGGTTGCCGAGGGGATCAACACCTATGAGTCGAACAAGAACCTGGTGCTGACGGACGGTTGCCGCGCCGACTCGGTGCCCAACTTGGAGATTGAGACCGGCGAGATCGAAGGCGCCGGCCACGCATCGACGACTGGCCGATTCGACGATGAGCAACTGTTCTACCTGCGCAGCAGGGGCATCGACGAGGCCGAGGCTCGTCGGCTGGTCGTCCATGGATTCTTCGCCGACATTATCCGGAAGGTCGGCGTACCAGAGATCGAAAAGCGGCTGCTGGAGGCTGTCGAGGCGGAGCTGGCGATCAACATAGGACTGCCATCATGAGCACGCTGGTTCGGGTTTGCTCGGTCGATGACGTGCTGCCGGAGTCTGCCATTCCGGTCGAGGTCCCTCGAAATGGCAGCCGTCTGGAGCTGGCCATAGTGAACAGCAATGGGAACTTCTACGCCATCTACGATGAGTGCTCACATGCCCAAATCCCGCTCTCGGAGGGGGACGTGGGCGACGGCGAGATCGAGTGCTACCTACACGGGTCGCGCTTTGATTTGCGCACCGGCGAGCCGATCGGCCTGCCGGCAACGGAGCCGGTTCCCATCTACCGCTGTGTCGTCGAGGGCGAGGACGTCCTGGTCGATGTCTCCGCACCACTAGATCCCGCCAACGCACCTACTTACGCACAGGAGTTCTGATCTGTCATGTCCACTCTCGCTATCAGCGATCTTCACGTTTCGGTCGATACCGAGACCGGTCCCAAGGAGATCCTCAAGGGTGTTGATCTGACGGTCCGCAGTGGCGAGACCCACGCGATCATGGGGCCCAATGGTTCCGGCAAGTCCACCTTGGCCTACTCCATCGCCGGGCACCCCAAGTACCACATCACATCCGGCAGCGTGACCCTGGACGGCCAAGACCTGCTCTCACTCACCATTGATCAGCGGGCCCGGGCAGGCTTGTTCTTGGCCATGCAGTACCCGGTTGAGGTGCCAGGCGTCTCCGTTTCCAACTTCTTGCGTTCGGCAAAGACCGCACTGGACGGCGAGGCGCCCAAGCTGCGTACCTGGGTTAAGGAGGTCAACGCCGCAATGGAACGGGTCCAGATGGATCCCGACTTCTCCAACCGGAGTCTCAACGAGGGCTTCTCCGGTGGTGAGAAGAAGCGGCACGAGATCGTTCAGCTTGAGCTGCTGAACCCCCGGTTTGCGATCTTGGACGAGACCGACTCTGGACTCGACATCGACGCCTTGCGCGTGGTCGCCGCCGGTGTGAATCGCTTCTCTGCCCAAGGTGACCGTGGCGTGTTGTTGATCACCCACTACACCCGTATCCTGCGCTACATCACGCCGGACTATGTGCATGTCTTTGTAGCGGGCCGGGTCGCCGAGCAAGGTGGTCACGAGCTGGCCGAGCGGCTGGAAGACGAAGGCTATGACCGCTACGTACGAGCGGCGGCAGCAGCGGGAGTGGAGTAGCAATCATGTCGGTTGATGGTGGGCCGGAGTACCCGGCCACCACAGATCTCTCCGGGGCGGCGTCCGGAAGTTTGGCGCTCGCCGAGGAGCCGATCGCCTTCGACGTCGACGCGATCAGGGCCGACTTTCCGATCTTGGAACGGACCGTCGGTGGGCGGCCCTTGGCCTACCTCGACAGCGCCAACAGCTCACAGAAACCACGCGTCGTGGTGGAGGCGATCGAAGATCACTACCTGAACCACAATGCCAATGTCGCGCGCGCCATGCACATGTTGGGCGCCGAAGCGACTGAGGCTTTCGAGGGTGCGCGCGCCCAGCTGGCGAAGTTCATTGGCGCCAACCGCTCTGAGGAGGTGGTCTTCACCAAGAACGCCTCCGAGGCATTGAACTTGTGCGCCTACACGCTCGGCGCCGCTCTGCGACCCGGTGACGAGATCGTCATCTCGGTCATGGAGCACCATTCCAATATCGTTCCCTGGCAACTGCTCGCCCAGCGCACCGGCGCGGTGCTGCGATGGTTCGATGTGACCGACGAGGGGCGGCTGGATCTGGACAAGGCGGCAGCCGAAGGCTTGGTAAACGAACGCACCAAGATCATCTCCGTGGCCTATGTGTCGAATGTGCTCGGCACCATCAACCCGATCAGCCAAATCGCCGCAATGGGTCATGCGGTGGGCGCCACGGTGATCGTCGATGCCTCGCAGGCCGTGCCGCAACTGCCAGTCAACATGGCTGGCC
>DATCXA010000163.1:0-2919 GCA_036566085.1 Propionibacteriaceae bacterium | reverse complement strand
CTGCGGCCCTGGCCGGCTCGCCACGGTCTTCGCCCAGCGGGTAGCTCCGAGCGGGTCGGTGGACGGCATTGACCCCAGTCCGGTGATGATCAACCGTGCCATTGCGCGAGCGCGCAAGCACGGCGTAGCGGCGAGGTTCGAAGTGGCCTATGCTCAACAACTTCCGTTCGCCGACAATGCGTTCGATGCCGTTGCCTGCACCCTTGCCCTGCATCACGTCGCCGATGATGAACGACAGACTGCGGTTGCAGAGATGTACCGAGTGCTGAAGCCTGGCGGACGACTCCTGATTGCCGAAATCCAGAAAGGGCCAGGACATCGACATCCCGGTCCGCGCTGGCTGCGTCGAGCCGGTGGTGAGGACATGATCAAGACCGCTCTCGATCTTGTTACGGCGGCTGGCTTTGCTGGGATCGCTAGTGCACCTACCAATCTCGGCTGGCTCGGAAAGATCACTGCCCGGAAGTAGTTGATCACCTTTCAGGTGAAAGGTCCCTGGTCGGAAGTAGTTGATCACGTCTCAAGTGATCACAGCGTACGGTGGTGACTACGGGGGAAGCAGGTGCTCCGCTCGCGCCGGCGGATCCGAGAACGCCAGCACGGCCTCTTCGACCCCTTGATCGGTCACGGTCAGTCGGCCTTCGTGCTGCCGTTGATGCTCCTCCCAAGACGGAACGCTAAAGAGCTCGACAAAGCGATCCGGTCGATCCCCATCCCGATAGATCTCCCAGCGCGTCGCCCCGGTCTGGAGTCGGGATCGGCGAAGGCGATCCATCGCCTTCAGGAAGGCCGCCTCTCGCTCGGGCGCGACCGTGTACTCAACAGTCACCAGGACCGCTCCGGCGTTCGGCTCGGGGTCAAAGGCCAGTCGCGGCTCACCCCAGTAAACTGCCGGCTCACGGTCGAGGTGACCGGTCTCCGGAACCCGCCGAAAGAACCCGAGGATGACGCCAACCAGCATGACGGCCGCCGCGATAAAGAACGTCCGCTGCAGACCGAGGCCCTCCGCCACCAATCCCCAGATCAGCGCTCCCACTGTCATCGAGCCAGTGAAGTTGACCATATAGATAGCAAGCCCTCGGGCGCGTACCCACACCGGCAAAAACAACTGCAACTCGGCGTTCAGGGTGGAGATCACCGCCGTCCAAGCCAATCCGGCGAAGACCAGAACGACCATTGCCGCCCAGAAATTCGGCACCAGCACGACCACGACCATGGCGGCCGCAAAAAGAACCCCGGCAATACTCAGCAGCCCGTTGGTCGACACGTGGTTCCTCAGTCGTCCGAGGACCAGGGCCGCGACAATCGCACCGGCACCCAACGCGCCGAAGAGAGCGCCGTAACCGGCAGCGCCCAGGCCCAAGCGCTGACTGGCGACCAGAGGAAGCAGCGCCCAAAGCGCCATCCCCGGCGTAATGAACAGCATCACCCTGAGCAGAATGCGGCGTATGACGGTCTCGTGCCAGACGTAGCGGCCTCCGGCACGCAGCGCCGGCACGAAGCGCTCTCGGGGAGCTTCCGATTCGGCTGGCGCCCGGCGCCACAAGAGCAGAGCGACAGCGAGGAAGACCACCGAGAACGCGTTGAGCGCGAAGACGACCGGTACGCCCAAGACTGCGATCACCAACCCCGCCAGCGCCGGCCCGGCCGCACGGGCCAGGTTGACGCTGACCATTTCGAGCCTGGTAGCTGCTCGCAGCTGCGTCCTAGGTACGAGTTCGGGAATCAGGGACTGCCATGCCGGGAGCTGCACCGCGGCGCCAATCGCGATGGCGAAGGTGAACGCGAGTAGCAGCGCAGGCGGCAGCAATCCGGCGACCGTCAGGACGGTGAGCAAGATACCGACGGTAAAGAAATAGACCTGAACTGTGAACAGCAGCCAGCGCCGATCGAAGGAGTCAGCCAAGACCCCGCCGGGTAGTGCTAGCAGCATGACGGGCAGTGTGTTCGCCGCTTGCACCAGCGAGACCAGTGTGGCCGCGTTCGGCGCGTCCACCAGCAGCCACTGCGCGCCGACGGTTTGCATCCAGGTGCCGATGTAACTGATAAATACGCCGATCCAAAGCCAGCGGAACGCCCGGCGAGCGAACGGCGCCCACGGCGAAGACTCAGCAGGTGCTACCGGATCCGGTGTACCCGAAGCCGCCGACTCCCCCGCGCCGTCTTCCTCACGCTGCGTCATTTCACCCCTAGCGATTCCCCCTCAGCACACCCTCTCACGGCTTGCTGAGTGGTCTCGGTTGAGGACATTTTGCTCATCAGGTACGTCTCCGACCACAAGCGCGGCAACGACTCCTCGGTCGGGATCAGCTGGTTTCTAGTCCACTCGCTCATGGCTTGGCATGCGCGGTATCCGCCTGCTCGGGCTGCTCAGTCGTTGCCGCCCAGCTGGCCAGCAGATTGAGCCCATCTTCGGAGGCGGAGCCGGCTTCAGCGGTATAGACCACAAGTGACAGGCCCGGATCGGCTGGCAGGTCCATCGCCTCGAATCTCAGATGAAGATCCCCGACGACCGGGTGGTGGATGTCCTTGAATCCGGTGCGGTGAAAGCGCACATTGTGGGAGGCCCAGCGAGTACGGAACTCTTCGCTGAGGGTGGAGAGTTCACCAACCAGGTCCATCAACCCACGGTCGTACGGGTTCCGGCCAGCCTCGGATCGCAGAATCGCCACAGTGTCATTCGCGGTGCTTTGCCAATTGAGGAAGTACGTCCGGGCGCGTGGGTTCAGGAATACGAATCGGGCAATGTTCACCGGGCGAACGGCGTCGATGTACATCTCTGAGTAGAGCGCGTAACCAAGCCGGTTCGTAGCGAGGACGTCCCGACGACCGTTCCGCACGTACGCCGGAGTGCCGGTTATGGCATCAAGGATCTGCTGCACATTCGGTCGCACCTGCTCTTGCACCGGTCGGCGGCGG
>DATCXA010000150.1:0-2920 GCA_036566085.1 Propionibacteriaceae bacterium | reverse complement strand
AGTGGCGTCAAACAGTCGCGGAATCAGCGAGATCAAGGTGGACTTGCCGGCACCCGTTGAACCGATGATCGCTGTCGTCTCGCCCGGCTCAGCCGTGAAACTGATCTTGCGCAGCACGGGCGACTCGGCTCCGGGATAGGTGAACTCGGTGTCCTGAAACGCTACGACGCCTGTCGCCGGCAGCTCGGTGACCGGACGAGCCGGTGGCAATACTGAGGACTCGGTGTTCAGCACTTCCTGGATCCGCTCGGCGCAGACGGCGGCACGCGGCGCGATGATCAGCAGGAAGGTCGCCATCATGACCGACATCAAGATCTGGATCAGGTACGTCAGAAAGGCCGTCAGCGCCCCGATCTGCATCTCGCCGGCATCGATGCGCCGCGCTCCAAACCACAGCACTGCGACGCTGGAGACGTTCAGGATGAACATCACGATCGGGAAGATCGTCGCCACGTACCGTCCTACCGAGATAGTCGTGTCGGTGAGTTCGGTGTTGGCCCGTGCGAACCGTGCCGTCTCGTAGGGTTCGCGGACGAACGCGCGAACCACTCTGATGCCTGTGATCTGCTCGCGCAGCACCCGGTTGACAGTGTCGATTCGGGTCTGCATCAGCCGGAACAAGGGACCCATTTTGCGGATCACCAAGAAGATCGAGAAAGCGAGCACCGGCATCGCCACGGCGACCAGCCAGGAAAGGCCGACGTCGGTGCGGAGCGCCATGATGATGCCACCGATCATGGTGATCGGAGCCGCGACGAACATGGTGCAGCTCAGCAGCACGAGCATCTGCACCTGCTGCACATCGTTGGTGTTGCGGGTGATCAGCGATGGTGCCCCGAAGTGGTTGAGCTCTCTGGAGGAGAAGGAAAGCACCCGCTCGAACAACGCACCGCGTACGTCACGGCCGAAGCTCATAGCCGTCTTGGCCCCCAGATAAGTTGCCCAGATGGAGCAGCCGACCTGAACTAGCGTGACGGCAAGCATCATCCCGCCGGTACGCCAGATGAAGGCGGTGTCGCCCTTGGCAACGCCTTCGTCGATGATCGCCGCGTTCAGGCTCGGCAGCAGTAGCGCCGCCATCGTGCCGGCAAGCGACAAGATCAGCAGACCGGTGATCGGCCGGCGGTAGCGAGCAAGGTAGGTCCGGAGCAGACGGATCAGCATGATGCCCGTTCTCTGTGTGGTAAGCGCTGTCGGCAGATGCCATACAGAACAAGATCAACAATCTGTTGCGGCTGGTTGAGCCGCTGATCGCCGAGAATGTGGTGACTCATCGAAAAGGTCACTGCCCGCAGCACACTGGCAGCTTCCAGCGCGTCCAGACGCAGCCGATCGTGATCCGGGGCGATCAGGGATGCAATTGCACTGTTGAGCAGTTCATTGTCTGCTTGCTGCTTGGCTCGGAAGGTCTCGCGATCATGCGCCTCCTTACGCAGTTGCAGCGACCCAAACAGCGCAAACACTCGCCGCAAGCGCTCCTGCAGGATGGTGACCGCCGCCGTCAGTCGCTCCTCAAAGCCCAGACCAAGATCAACTTGAGCAAGCTCGTCGCAGGTGTACGCGACGTTGTACGCGTCCTCGATGACGGCATCGATGAGAGCCTCTTTGGTAGCAAAGGCCCGGAAGATCGTGCCCTCTGCAACACCTGCGGCCTCAGCAATCTGCCGAGTGCTGACGTCGCGCCCGAATTGCTCCAGGAGCGGCTCGGTTGCCGCGACAAGCGCTGCTCGCCGCTCATCAAGGGGAAGAGGCGCGGCGCGAGTCACCAGACCATCTTAGTGAGTGAGCACTCACTCAGCAACGGATTATTCCGGAGCGTCATTGTGTTAGTCACAGTAATGCTGATTTCAGAACGAGAAGGAGCGAAGCGGTGAGTTTGGGCCGCCTGGCGGATGAGGTCTTCGAGGCTGTCATCTTCGATCTCGACGGAACGCTCATCGATTCCACTCCAGCGGTGACCCGATCGTGGAATACGTGGGCGAGCGAGTACGGACTGGCGCCAACCGATGTTGTGAGGCATCACGGCGTTCCCTCAGCGTCTGTCGTCCGCGCCACGATGCCAGAGGATCTGCACGACGCAGCCGTGCGACGCATTACTGAGTTGGAGCTCACTGACGTCCAAGACATCGTGGTGCTGCCGGGCGCCACTCAGGCGCTGGCATCCCTTGTGCGTGCCAAGAACGCGATCGCCACATCCTGCACGATTCCGCTTGCCAGCGCCCGGATCGCAGCCGCGCAGCTGACGCCGCCCACGGTGATCGTGACGGCCGATGACGTAGCGAATGGCAAGCCGCACCCGGAACCGTTCCTTTATGCGGCTCGACTGCTTGATGCCGACCCGCGGCGTTGCCTTGTGGTTGAGGACGCTCCGATGGGGCTTGAGGCAGCTCAGGCCGCCGGCTGCTTCACACTTGCCGTTGTCACGACGACCCCTCGCGACGAGCTCGACGCGGACGCGGTTGTTGCCGATCTTTCAGAAATCCGGTTTGACGTGGATCAGCACGGCATCCGGGTGAGCTGGGTTGGCGCGCCGGTTGGTGCCCTTCGACAAGCGCAGGCCACATAAGGACATCCGCGTCTGAGCCTGTCGAAGCGCGCTGGTCAATCCATCGTTAGCCTGTCTTGCGTCGGAAGTTGCGCTTCGTCTCAACGGGACCGTGCGTCTGCACATGCTGCGGCTCGTTATCGATGTGATCCTCGCCCTTGCGACCCTGCTTAGCCGCCAGAGCCTCACGGAATTTGCGCTTGGTCTCGTCCTCGGGTGTCTGTTTTTGGCCGGGTTTGTCACTAGCGCTCATGAGGCAATTCTTACCGCTGATCCTTCGTGCTAGAAGGCTGTTGGTTCGACTCACCGGATGATGACCAGTTCGGCGGCCAGTTCCGCATGGTCTCATCGTCGCCCAGTTGATCACCGCGGTCG
>DATCXA010000118.1:0-4453 GCA_036566085.1 Propionibacteriaceae bacterium | reverse complement strand
GCGGCTACCCGCGAGGTGCTGGTTGCGGCCGCCGTAACGGGCAGGGTCTTCGCCCCTGAGCTCGTTGGTGAGGTTGCCGGCGCGAGCGAGGACAGGCTGGTCGATGCCTTCGATGAAGCGGAGCGAGCCCGGCTTATCACTCCCGGCCGGATTCCGGGTGAGCTGATGTTCAGTCACGAACTGATCCGCCAGACGCTGCTGTCTGGCGTCTCTGCGGTCAAGCGTGAGCGGCTGCACTTACAGACAGCCCAGGCAGTTTCGCGGCGCTATTCCGAGGACCTGGATGCACACGCGGGAGACCTGGCCTACCACCTATCTCGTGCGGGACGGTCTGCTGATAGGGCGAGCCTGGTGCGTTACTTGACGATCGCGGGTGACCGGGCTTTCGATGCAGCCGCGTTCGACGACGCCGTCGGGCACTTCGAGCACGCGCTGTCGCTGATCTCGTCCGCTGATCAGCTCGGCCGTGCCCAGCTTCTCGAACGACTGGCGATGGCGCTGCGGAGCGTCGGTCGCTGGGACGATGCCCTGCGCACGATGGATGAGACTCTGGACCGGTACGAGGCACTCGGACAAGTGGACGCTATCGGTCGCCTGGGCTGGGCAATGGTGTACCAGATGGTGTGGAGTGCTCGGCTGGTCGAAGGGGTGCAGGTCGGCAGGCGAACGTTGGCGGCACTCGGCAACACCGTGAGCGCGGACAAGGCGCGCCTGTTGTCTGCACTGGGATGGGCGCTGAGTTTCAGCGGGGACTACCCGGCGGCGACGGCCACATTCGACCAGGCGCGCGCGCTTGCTGAACAGGTGGGTCACGAGCGGGCAATCGCCGATGTACTGCACATGCAGACCATCCACCATCTGGGGTACGCGGAGTTTGCCGACGGGATTCGCCTCGGTATGCGCGCCGCCGAGGTGTTCGAGCGGGAGGATGCCCTCTGGGATCTCTGCAGTGTGCAAGCGATCGTGATCTACCAGGACGGGACGCTCGGCAGTCGCGAGCAGGCGTCGAGCCTCGCGGACAAGACTCTAGGCATCGCCGACCGGCTAGGTCATCTCGGCGCGGCGTTCATGGTGCTCCTGGACCGGATCCGGGAGGCAGCGGTGCTCGGCGACCTCCCGCTTGTGGTGGCTCTCGGTCCGCAGATCTTGGATGTCGGCGAACGTGGCGGGCTGCCATGGCGCTACGTTGGCCACATCTACCTAGGCCTGGCCGCTCACTGGAGAGGCGATTCCGAACGCGCCGAGGCCGAGCTGCGAAATGCAGTCGAGCTGGAGCCGCCGGGTGCGATAGGCGGTCAGAGCGGCTCGTTACTGGCGTGGCACCTGGCACACCAAGGGCGCGCGCGGGAGGTTATGGAGCTCTTCGAGGCGGCTCGGCCGATAATGCCCAGCCTCGACCGGGCAAGCGGCATCGGCTCGTGGAACAGCATGTTCGCCTTCGTCGAAGCGCTCTACTTGTGCGGTCTGTACGAGGAGGCTGCAGGGCTGTCTCCGCTTGTCGAAGGTGTGCTCGGCCAGGGCAGAAGCTGGATCACCTTCGACGGCCGACTGGTGGAGACCCGTGCCGGCATCGCCGCCGCGGCAGCTCGTCGTTGGGAGGACGCCGAACGTTACTTCGCCATTGCTCGCGAGGTCGCCGCACAGACGTCCAACCGACTCGAGCTGGCCGACCTGGACCGGTTGCACGCCCGGATGCTGTTGGATTGTGGCGGCCCCGGCAATGATGCCCGGGCCGCGGAGATGCTCGAGCGGGCACTGGCTGCGTACCGCGACTTCGGCATGCCCGCTTACGCGGCAGATGCCGAACGTCTACGGGGTCGAGCGCTGGCCTAGCGGCGTACGTGGGCTCGAATCTGAGATCAACCTCGGCGGAGCGCCGCGAGCAAGGGCGTGCACCGAGCAAGATCATCTGCGCCGGCGAGATCCGGCAGCGCAACGAAGATCGTGCTGACGCCAAGATCTGCAAGCTCCAGATACCGCCGCACATGATCAACTGCAGGCGCCGCGTGGTGCCGGGCGGCGTAGACCGCGGCCGGCGTTCGTCCCCGCAGTCGCTCCACCCGTGCTGCGACGTCCTCGCGGTCGGTCCCGATCACCGGCAGGTCGAGGACGGTTATCTCCACCCTTGCCGGATCACGGCCTACCGCAGCGCAATGTCGGTGCAGAATGTCGATCTTGGTCTGTAGCACGGTTTGGTCCGCCGGGAGGTTGCAGCCGTCGGCTTGTTCGGCCACGATTCGCAGCGTCCGCCGCTCTCCGGAACCTCCAACAATGATGGGCACCTCGCTTACCGGACGGGGATAGCATGTGGTTTCGGGCAGGTGGACATAGCGACCGTGGTAGGCCTTGGTGCCGGGTGCCCATAGCGCTCGCAGGGTCTCGATGCAGACCTGAAGTTGATCAAGACGCTCGCGGTTGTCGGGAAAGTCCAGGCCGTATGCCTGGTGCTCGCGCAGCCACCACCCAGCGCCAAGCCCACAGAAGGCGCGGCCGTTACTGAGCGCATCCAGGGTCGCGACAGTCTTGGCGATGATTCCCGGTTCCCGAAAGGTGACTGGCGAGACGAGCGTGCCGAGCCGCAAGCTGGTGTCCAGGCCAGCGATCATGCCCAGGGTCACCCAAGGCTCCGGTATCGGCTCCCAAGCCCGATCGACCTGAGGAATCTGGATCAAATGGTCCATCAGTGCCAAACCGTGGAAGCCGATCTCATGAGCAGCTAATGCCAAATTGCGAAGCCAACTGCGCGGATCTCCTTCTCCCCAAGGGAATCGTGACACCTGGAGTATCACCCGCGGCCCCGAGGCCGGACCGTGATCATGATCGAGGGTGACCCGATCAGGTGGTGGTGTGCTCAAGACATTGTCTTGATCAATGATCAAGACCTGGTCCCAGCCCTCCTCGCCGGCAAACTCCACAAGTTTGCCGATCCTGCGCAGCTGCTCGCTGAGCACCGGCGCCGGGACCGGGCGGTCGCGGAGCCGGTTCCGCTCCCGGCACAGGGCTGCGGCAGTGTTCATGATCACCAGTACGGCGGGCAGCCCTACGGTATGGGCAAGATGCAGGTAGTCGTTACGCCGTACCGGATCCAACCCCAGCGTGTCGATCACTGTCATCAGCGAGCGTTTGGTCCGCGCCGCGGCGATCTGATCGAGCAGCGCGAACGCCTCTATGGACGCGTCCAGATCCGAAGGGCCGCTACCGACAGCGGCCCGCAGGGCATCCGAGCTTACGATCTCGGCGGCGCGGAATCGCTCCGCAGCCCAGGTGGACTTTCCCGATCCGGCGGCTCCGGCTAACACCACCACTGCGGGGTCGGGCAGACGAGCATCCGTCATATGGCGAGTCTCGCAGTTCACCGATCCCGCGGCGCCGTGCTGAGGAGGAACGACGGGACATGCTTTTCGTCCCGGAGTGACGACGAAGTAGGCGACGATCCAGCGCGATCCGCGCGGCGCGAGCGTACGCGAGCGAAGCAATCAATACGGAAGAATGACTCTCATGACCGATTCCAAGCCTGTCGAATCGTGGCTGACCGACATGGATGGCGTTCTGGTGCATGAGGAGCTGGCGCTGCCTGGCGCCACAGACTTCATCACCGCTCTGCAAGAGCACGGACGCCGGTTCCTGGTATTGACCAACAATTCCATCTACACCCCTCGTGATCTCAGGGCGCGGCTGCTGCTCAGTGGTATCGACGTGCCGGAGGAGTGCATCTGGACATCGGCGCTGGCTACGGCGCAATTTCTGGCCGATCAGAGGGCAGGCGGCAGCGCCTACGTGCTCGGCGATGTCGGACTGACATCGGCCCTACATGATGTCGGGTTCGTCCTGACCGAGCGTCAGCCGGATTACGTGGTGCTGGGTGAGACCAAAACACACTCCTTCGAGAACATCACCCGAGCCATCAGGCTCATTGAGCGCGGGGCACGGTTCATCGCAACCAATCCAGATCCGTCGGGCCCGTCAGCGGAAGGGTCCGTACCGGCCTGCGGGTCATTCGCCGCCTTGATCACCCAGGCAACCGGCATTCGGCCCTACTTCGTGGGTAAGCCCAACCCACTCATGATGCGGTCTGCGCTGAACGCGATCGATGCACACTCCGAGACCGCCATGATGATCGGCGATCGGATGGACACCGACATGGTCTCCGGCATGGAGGCAGGGATGCGCACCATCTTGGTGCTGACCGGCTCCACCAAGGAGGAGGACGTGGAACGGTTCCCCTACCGTCCCACGATGGTCGTCAAGTCCATTGCCGACGTCGCCGAGTTGGTCGGCAAGCTCGCACCTGTGGATACCACCGCCTAGCGCACGATCGTGTCAACCGTTGCCCGAGTATCCCGCATCTGATAAGGCCGTGGCACCGGGGTGGGCCAGTCTCGCGGCACCCAACCAGCATGTGGCTGATTCGCCCGATAGGTCCAGAACCCCACACAGCGTACGGCGGGTCCTG
>DATCXA010000064.1:0-5839 GCA_036566085.1 Propionibacteriaceae bacterium | reverse complement strand
GGCTCACGGACTACGACCGCTACAGCCACAGCGACAGCACCGAGTGCGTACCCGACGCCTTCCACATGGACGGCCAGGTATGCACTACGTACGGGACCGCAACCCTTCTAACGAGCGAGAGCTACGCGTACGACTCGGTAGGAAACCGGACGGATCATAGCGCGGTGCTCGTGGGCGGCAACCGGTTGACGAGCTTTAACGGGTACACCCTTGAGTACGACGCCGATGGGAATCTCGAACACAAGTCGAAGTCGGGTTTCGATCAGCACCTCTACTGGAACAGCATCAATCAGCTGGACAGCGTCACGACGAACGGCGTGGTGGTCAAGTTCGGCTACGACGCCAACGGGCGGAGGGTGAGGAAGACGAGCAGTACCGGCACCATTCGCTACATCTACAGCGGCGACCAAGTGCTGGCCGAGGTGGATCAGGCCACGGGGTCGGTGAAGCGGCTCTATAGCTACTACCCGGGCGTCGATGCACCGCACAGCGTGGTCGAGGGCGGGAAGACGTACTACTACCTGACCGAGCCGGGAGCGGGGAGCGTGGTAGGGCTTATCGACTCGACGGGCGTGCTCAAGAACAGCTATCGGTACTCGCCCTACGGTCTTCTGGAGGATTCGACCGAGGCGGTGGTGAACCCGCTGAGGTACACGGCCAGGGAGTACGACGCCGAGACGCAGCTCTACTACTACCGGGCTCGGTACTACGATCCCGCACTCGCAAGGTTCATCTCGGAGGATCCGGCCGGACAAAGCGCAGGGAACAATCAGTATGCATATGCTGCGGATGATCCCGTAAATCGGCGAGATCCTAGAGGGTTGTCACCGTGGAGCGACTTATCGCCTTTTGGAGATAATGAATGCATCCCGTATGCAGACGGCAGTTGCGCATTAAGCGGCAGTAGCAGGGGTGTTACAACGCTCGGTTTCGCATGGGGAGGTTGTATCGGATGGGGGTGCGACGATGCTGCGACTCGCTCAACTAACGATGCAGCTATCGAGTCAATGCTGAGAGGGGAAGTGGTTGCTAGTTACTCGGGACTTCTTGCCGTGGCTGCAGGTGCGGCGCTCCTCTCGGGAGTCCCCGATGCGGTTGGATTTGCGGGGATAACTGGGAACCTATTCTGGGGTACGGGGGGCGAGTTCGCTTTTGGCGAGTATTACGACTCAAGTGATGGTAGTGTAGGATTCTACATTCGTGGCGGGGTGGGATTCGGAATGAGTGGTGGCGCCGGAGTCGAATTCGTCGGGCTGTTCAGCAACATGCAGGCGTTCTCGGGGAGGTCCGACGGCTTCTGTATCGGCGTGTGGGTATTTGGCTATTGCCATTCCTCTAACAAGTTCGGGTCGACCGACACATTTTCGCTCGGGAAGTCGTACTTAAGTACCGTAGTACCGTTGGTCCCCTCGTACTACTTCCTCAGGACTTGGACGCTACCAATTCCAGTGGGGCATCTTTGTGTGACTCCTGGCGAGTGTTAACCGTTAACGAACGAGTCGGTCTCTTGGGCGGTCCTTGACAGGCGGCGATTACTTGCACACGTACCGCAGCGATCTCTGCTCCGCGAGGGCAGGAGACTGCTATGGCGACGAGCACCGCATATGTGCCACGTGCGGCTCTGAAGGTACCAGGAAATATGGGCCGATGCAGACGGGAGCTATCGACGTGTCGCTTCGGATAGGGGTGGTGCCGTATCAGGATCTATCGTGCGCCCAGAACGGGATGCATAACTGCGTCAGAAGCAGCCTGCGCAGTTCCGAGCGGGAATGCTGACGCGCTTTGGCAATTCACCCCTCCTTTGTGCAGGCGCTGCTAGATAGCAGGGTCGGTGGGCGCCGCACTGAGTGCGGCGTGAGCAAATACTGCGGTTGTCGATTGATAAGCCAGCGTTCTGGAGGGAGTAAAGTGTGCCACTCAGTTTTTGACATCCTTACGGATGGCTATCGAGCATGGTGGGTGCCTATAGTTGTCCTGCTGATGGCCGGGGCTGCGCTGGTGATAAACAACACCGTCGGCATAGCGCCGGCCGGCCGGCCACAGTACCGACGGATGTTCGATACAATTTTCGTTGTGTCTGGGCTGTGCGTTGCCGGACTCATATTCTGGGCCACTTACTCCGACTACGCCCACCTTCGGAATGCCGTTCGATCAGGCAATTTTGAGGTTGTCGAGGGGACTGTGTCTCAATTCGCACCTGCAGATTCTGGGGACCATGTGCCTGAGACTTTTGCGGTGGGTAAGCATCGATACCAGTACTCCTGGGCCGTAATCACAGCTGGTTTCCACCGCACCGCACCGCACGGTGGGCCAATTCGTGACGGTTTGCATGTCCGGATATATGATGTAAGTGGTCAGATCGCGCGGCTGGAGATCTGCAACACTTCGACGCAGTAGTTCTTCTGAACCGCCCTCGTGTTTCCCTAACTGAACCGTTCCGGCATCGTCGGATGCTCCGATGCTTGATCGGTAGGTCCGCCGGTCATAGGTGATGCTTGCATCCGTCAGAAAAAACATCATATTTTCTGACATGCAATCAGCCCGCCCCAACACTTCTGCCCCGGCCGCCATCCTTCGATGGGTCAAGCGGCACGGCCCAGGGTTCGTCTTTACCCCCGCCGACCTGACTCGCTTCGGTAGCCGTGCCGCTGTCGACCAGGCTCTCAGCCGGCTCGCGCGTGCCGGAGAAATCCGCCGAATCGGTCGCGGGATCTACGACTATCCGAAAGTGAGCTCGCGCCTGGGGCCGCTCACACCGTCCGCCGAGGCAATTGCTACGGCGATCGCCCGGCGCGAGGGAGTGCATGTCAAGGTCTCTGGAGCTCGCGCCGCGAACGCGCTCGGCTTGAGCACCCAGGTTCCAGCCACCGTCACATTCCTCACCGAGGGCACCCCGCGTGTTCGGGAAGTCGCTGGTCAGACCGTCGAGCTGAGGAGGGCCGTACCAAAGCGCTTGCGAGGTGCGGGCACCACGGCGGGCATTGCGATAGAAGCGCTCCGTCACCTTGGCCGCTCCGGAGTGACGCCGGAAATCGTCCGGCGACTGGTGTTGAAACTAAGCGCCGAGGACCAGCGTGAGCTACTAGCTCTGAGTGCCTCAGCGCCACTCTGGCTGCGCCGAATTGTGGTGAAGGTACTGGAAAGTCCGCTGGCTCACGCGGGACAATTCAACTCTCGTACTACCCGGGCAGGATCCAGGAATGACTGATCTTGCACTCCTTCCACTCGAGGAGCGTCGGGAGCTCTTCCGGCGCGCCGCCGGTGCCGGTGGCGGTCCCCGTGATCCTGTCATGATCGAGAAGGATTACTGGGTCTGCTGGACTCTGAGGCGACTGTTCGGCACCGGCGGCGCGGATGAGCTCATTGCAGGATTGGTCTTCAAGGGTGGAACATCGCTATCGAAAGTGTATGGCGCGATCAACCGCTTTTCCGAGGACATCGATCTCACTATCCCGCGCGACGTCGTGGGAATTGGTGCCGGCGACGAGGTCACTCCAACCCTGTCCGCCACCAGAGCGCGACGGAAGCTCGAGGTAATGACCGAGCGGTGTCATGACTAGGTCGTAGGACCGCTCAAAGGTGCGATCTACGAAGGCATCGCGAAGGGGCTATCCGCAGCGGAACACGATCAGGCTTGGTCGCTCGAAGTCGCCGCCGAAGACCCGGCTACGCTCGTCTACGCCTACCCCGCCGCTCTGGAGGTCGGAGAGTACGGCTCGGGCGGTTATGTGGCGCCCGTGGTCCGACTCGAGTTCGGTATCAGGAACGAGACATGGCCCGCGCAAGAGGGGGAGATCGTCCCATACGTGAACGCTGCGGCGCCGCGCGACCTGCAGACCGTGTCGATCCGGGTGCGCGCGCTGCGCGGTGAGCGCACGTTCTGGGAGAAGGCGACGATCCTCCATCTGGAGGCGCATCGCGTGCAGCCGCGCATAGGCGCCGATCGGCTCTCGCGACACTATGCCGATCTGGCGACTCTCGCCGAACACGAGATTGGCCGCAACGCCCTCGATCGGCTCGATCTCCTTCGCCACGTGGCTGAGCACAAGGCGGCGTACTTCCGAACGCCGTGGGCTCGCTACGACGAAGCGGCCGCTGGGCGTCTCCGGCTCGTTCCGCCTGCTCCACTCGAAGAGGTACTCCGGTCGGACTACGCGCGCATGAGGGAGATGTACTTCACACCGCCGTCCTCCTTCAATGAAATTCTCGAACGCCTTCGCCGCCTCGAAGACGCTATTCGCGAGCGGGTCGAGTCTGCGAGTTCGTGATTCGACGCTGGATAGCCGGCTCGGAGCGGAACCTCCGGTAGGCAATTGTGTCAAGCGATGTCTGACACGAGACGTCGTGTAGAACGGTGTGTAGGGGTGCCATTCAGTCGAATTCCCCTCTGAAAAACCCGGTGGCCAAGCCCCAACAACTACCGAGATCCCTTTCTCTGAGGGGAACTACCAGGGGTACATCGAGGATCTCAAGCGGAGGAAGGGGGCGGAGGCGGATCAGCCGCATCGTATCGCGTACAAGAAGTTGGTACGGGGGTAGTTGGCTGATTTTGAGGCGCTGACCAACGCGCTTCATTGTCGACTCGGAAACCAGGTAAGGATAGTGGTCCGGCCGCTCCGATAGGGGTGGCTGGTTATCGCTTGACACGGAGTTCGAGACAGTAGCGAGCGAAGTGGCGACAGAAGATGACTTCCTGCAACACGACCAAGATCGAGCCCGCGACCGTCGCGCCGTCAGCGCCGATGCACAGAGTGAAGCGATGCCGATCTGTCGCTACGCACTGAAAACGTCGCGGAACGGTCCGAGGAATCGCCTCTCTGGTGACCAATCGGAGATGGCAAACACGATATCCGAGAACGCACCCCTGAAATCGTTCTCCAGCGCCTGCCGAAAATCAGCAGCTGTCCGATGTGGATCGTTGGCAAAGGCACCACAACCCCATGCGCCGAGGACGAGAGCCGCGTAACCGTAGCTCTGAGCAATGGCGAGTACGCGATGAATGCGGCGTTGTAAGAGATCTCCGGCCTCGGGCTGGCCGATTGTCGGCGCGAAGGGTGCCGCACATGTGAGGGAATCCAGAAGCCAGTACTGTTCCATGGCCGTTCCGTCATCCTTCCGAAAAACGGGCACGTCCGGCGAATAGATGGCCCAGTCCGTAGAATCAGGGCGAGGACGGCGCCGGTGCGCTTCGTACATCGGGTCATCCACCAGCGTTTCATGGAGAGCGCTCGATCGGCATAGTGTTTCTTCCTGAGCCCTTGCTCCGTTGAGAAAGCCCCCGCCCGGGTGAATGCCGTTGGCGAAGTTCAGCGCCAACGGCTTCAATCCATTCTTCACCAGGCGCAGCGCCGCTCCGAGAGTCGTCTCGTTGCTGACCTGGATCCTGGTCTCCGGAAATGCGGCCTGCTCCCCACGTGAAAGTATGGCGTCCGGAGTGATGCTGACCTTCGTGGCCCGGGCCGTCGCCACGGCATCTCGCCAATCGACTCGTCGGCGCTCCTCGCTGATATAGTAGCCCTGACGCGCAGCTTCGACCGCGGATCGACCGAGCGACATGGCAACACTTCGCGGGATATCCAACTCCTGCCGTCGGGTCGCAGCCATCGTTGCGGAATCAAGGCAGGGTAGGAAGACCAAACCGTCGTGCGAGTTGGGTTCCATATAGTCTCCGTATGGACAATGAGTATGAGGCGCAGCAGTATATCCTTAATCACCGCGTTCCCTGAGATGCCGCCCTGTTGCAGCCGAGCTCCGGTTGCATAATCGCCAGCGGATTCACAACTCATCAAGTATTCCACGGCGGCGAGCGACCACGTGCTAGCGGTCCCCCATGAACTAC
>DATCXA010000060.1:0-5510 GCA_036566085.1 Propionibacteriaceae bacterium | reverse complement strand
TCGCTCGGGGCCAGTTCGGAAGGGTTACATCTTTCCGCCATATTAATTATTCCCTGGTTAGGGCCTCCCAAACCGCGTCGGGATTCTCCTGCAGCCATTTGAGGTGGGCTGCTAGCTGCTGATGCAGCGCATCCACATCAGCCCTGTCGGGCGGGTTTTACACACTCCCTGATGCACCAGTGACTGCGACGTATGGTGCCTTTCGTGACCAAGAAAGAACTCGACGACGACCTCGGACCGGCGTGGGCTGGCCTAGTCGCGCTCGGGATCCTCATCATCGTCCTCGTGTTGATCTACTTCGCGTGGACCCTTTACCAGCTCGTGGTACTCGGAGCGACATAGAGCATCCAGCAGGATCCGAACCCGCGACATTCTGCTTGGAAGGCAGACCTTCTTCCGCTCAGGGCTTCGGCGGCGTTCAGCGGTCAACAGCGGTAAACAACCGTCAACGGGTAACGGGCCTAGTCAGAGCGCGTTGCTGGGGTATCTCCCGTAGTCATCAGCTGACGGGTAACAGAATCCGGCTTATCGACCGGCTCGTCCCCGACAAAGCCTGCCGTCACAAGCGACGGCGGGCTTTTGCATGTCCAAGCAGGTCGCGATCGGCAGGCAATTCTTCCCGCAGCGGGTCGTGGGCGATACCGTGCATTCAGGCATGGCACTAGGCATGCCTGAACGGCCGGCGACCACCGGACCTTACAAAGCTATTGATCGCGACCACGAAAGCAGGTCGCGCACGGAGGAAGGTTGACCATGACCCAGACCGCCAGCACGGACTTCCCGGCCCTGGAAAGCGATCCCATCGAGAAGCTCGCGATTGACACCATCCGCACGCTGTGCATGGACGCCGTGCAGGCCGCGAATTCTGGGCATCCCGGGACCCCAATGGCACTCGCGCCGGTGATGTACGCAGTCTGGCAGAAATTGCGCTTCGATCCCGATCGTCCAATCTGGAGCAATCGCGATCGCTTCGTATTGTCCGCCGGTCATGCCTCGACCTTGCTCTACTCGGTACTGCACCTGGCAGGGGTCAAGTCGGTTAATCCCCAGTATGAAATCCTTGGCGAATTGGCCGTCCCGCTTGAGGACCTCAAGAAGTTCCGACAGCTGGACTCCAAGTGTCCCGGCCATCCGGAGTACCGCTGGACTGCAGGTATTGAATGCACCACAGGTCCGCTCGGCACCGGCATTGCGACCAGCGTCGGGATGGCGATAGCCGGCATGTGGCAGGCGGCCACGTTCAACCGACCGGGTTACGACCTCTTCGACTACGACGTGTACGCGATCGCTGGTGACGGCTGCCTGATGGAAGGCATCGGCGCCGAGGCGGCCTCGCTCGCGGGGCATCAGAAGCTGTCCAACCTGTGCTGGCTTTATGACAGCAACCAGATCACCATCGAGGGCAGCACAGATCTCGCCTTTACCGAGGACGTCGGACGGCGTTTCGAGGGCTATGGCTGGGCAGTGCAGCGCGTCGATGACGCCAATGATCTTGATGCGCTGACTAATGCGCTCGACGCGTTCAAGGCGGAGCAAGAACGGCCGACCATGATCATAGTCAAGAGCATCATCGGCTACGGCGCCCCCACCAAGCAAGGCAGCCACTCCGCGCACGGTGAGCCCTTGGGTGTCGAGGAGATCCGTGGTGCCAAGCGCTTCTATGGCTGGCCCGAGGAGGAGAGCTTCCTGGTTCCCGACAAGGTCCGTAGTCATTTCGCCGACCTGGGCAAGCGTGGTGCTGACCTGCGCTCAGAGTGGGATGAACTCTTCGCCAGCTACAGCGAGGAGTACCCCGAACTCGCCGACCACCTGGACAAGATGCAACGCCGGCAACTGCCCGATGGCTGGGACGCCGATCTTCCGGAGTACCCGGCCGATCCCAAGGGTGCTGCCGGCCGGGACACCAACCAAAAGGTGCTCAATCTCATCGCCCAGCGCGTGCCATGGCTCATTGGCGGTTCATCCGATCTTGCTCCCTCCAACAAGTCGCGTCTCACTTTCGAAGGCGCCGGCGACTTCCAGCCGGACAACCGGGCCGGCCGGAATCTGCACTTCGGCGTTCGTGAGCACGCGGCTGGCGCGATCACCAACGGGTTGGCGCTCAGCAAGATCAGGCCCTACCAAGCCGGATTCTTGATCTTCTCCGACTTTCAGCGCGGGGCTCTGCGGTTGTCCGCACTCATGGAGCTACCAGTCATACATGTCTTCACCCACGACTCGATCGGCGTCGGTGAGGACGGCCCCACCCACCAGCCCGTCGAACAACTGGCGTCGCTACGCGCGATGCCCGGCATGATCGACATGCGGCCGGCCGATGCCAATGAGGTCGTGGAAGCGTGGCGCGTGATCATGCCGCTGCGGCACGACCCGGTCGCGATGATCTTGTCTCGGCAGGCGCTGCCCACGCTGGATCGCAGCACGTACGCCTCGGCAAGTGGCGTCGCCAAGGGCGCGTACGTGCTGGCGGGCGATCCGGACGAGACCCCGGATGTGATCTTGATCGCCACCGGCAGTGAGGTCGCGCTTGCGGTCTCGTCGTACGAGCTGCTGGTTAGTGAGGGCATCAAGGCGCGGGTCGTCAGCATGCCGTCCTGGGAGCTGTTCGACCGGCAGAGCGACGAGTATCGCGATAGCGTGCTGCCCCCCGACGTAACGGCCCGGGTTGTGATCGAACAGGCCTCTTCATTCGGTTGGGATCGTTGGGCTGGCACCAAGGGCGAGATCATTGCAATGAGCACTTTTGGCGCCTCAGCCCCACTCAAGGCACTGCAATCAAAGTTCGGATTCACCCCTGAGGCAGTGGTGGCGGCAGCCAAACGTCAGATCGGCGGCTGAACGGTCCGCGCGACCTCAAAAGCCACTGCGCCCTTGGCATAGTCGGCTGATGTCAGGCGGACCAGAACCTCTTGCCCCAGCCGTAGCCGATCACCGATGACCCCAGCCTCGACGGCCGGTTCCTCGATCATGACGGTGCCATGCTGCTTGTCGCGATTGACTTCGATCACGGTGCCGATGAACGTCTGGCCAATCCGGTCAGCGAGCAAGTAGACCTCCAGCAGATCAATGATGGCTCGCTCATACTTCTTCGCCCGCCGTTCCGCCACAGCCATCTGCTCGGGAAGGTCGTCGAGGGAGCGGAAGACCCAGTCTGGGACCGGCTGATCGGCGCACAGCGCAACACAGATTTCTCCGGCGTAGCGGTCCACGAGCCGTCGCAGTGGTGCCGTGGCGTGGGCATAATCGCTGGCGAGTGCCGCATGATCGACATCTTGCGGAATCCCGCCACTAAAGCTTCGATAGCCGGCTCCTCGAAACAAGCGCGTAGCGGCGTTGAGCATCGCCGCCTGGTCAGGCCGCGACGGGTGGAGGGTACGAATGAATTCGTGATAGTCCATCTCCGGCGGCCAGACGATGCGCAGCGCCTTGGCGACGTGACGCAGCCTGCCCAAGGAGTAGGCGTCGGCCGGCGGCATGGTCCGCAAGATCCCCATTTGTCCGTACAGCATGATGTGTGCCGCGGCCATGCCGGTTAGCAGCGAAATCTGGGCGTTCCATCCCTCCACCGGTTCAGGGGCTCGGAAGCGGAGAGTCCACCTGTTGCTGTGATGCTGGATCTCTTGCTGCGGAATCTTCAGACTGACGCCGCCGCGGTCGCGCTCCCGGATCTCGCGCCACTGGCCCACCAGCTTCAACAGGGTGAGAGTCGAGCGAGGAGTACTCGCGTCGATCTCCTGCTGAGCCTCGTCATAGCTGAGCTGCGCGCGACTGCGCACCTTGGCCCGCACTACCTCTGCAGAAAGCATCTGGCCGCGATGGTCCAGTGTGATCGTCCACAGCAGCGCTGGTCGAACTTCATTCGGAAGCAGGCTCGCGGCCCCTTCGCTTAGCACCGTCGGATGCAACGGAGTTCGACGGTCGAGCGCATAGAGCGTGGTGCCACGGCGGTGCGCCTCAAGGTCGATCGGATCCCCGGGCCGAACAAACGCTGCCACATCGGCAATTGCGTACGAGACCACGAATTCACCACTCGGGCCACGCGCAATATGCAAGGCCTGATCAAGATCACGCGAGCCGGCGGGATCGATGGTGATCAAGTCCAGATCCGTACGGTCAAGATCAGGAAGTTGCGGCTCGGCAGCCGCCTTCTCGGCGGCAGTCTCGACCTCGACAGGAAAGTCCGACGGCACTTCGGCGATTGCCCGAATGGCCGCTAAGCCCTCCGCGAGCTCCCTGGGCACAACCGGTGGCAGGCCGAGCTTGCGGGCTGGCATGACCGCAGCTTATCCGGAGGCCTCCGACCGGCCTGGCTTTCAGCTCGGTCGGTCGACCATGTACTGCCGCGGGAGCGGATCCCCATCCAAGGCGCGATTGACCAAGGCATCGGCAGTCTTGTTGAGTTCCCGCGGCACCCAAGTCCACGTCACTGTGACCGGCCGCAACCGATTCGCCTCGAGCGCCAACACCTTCATGTCGGCGTGCTTGACTTTCCAGCGCCCGGCCATCTGCTCGATCACCAGCTTGGAGTCCATCCGCACCTCGAGCGCCGCAGTCGGGTCCAGCTCACGGGCCATTTCGAGTCCGGCGATCAAGCCCCGGTATTCGGCAACATTGTTCGTCGCGTGTCCGATGGGCAGGCCTTCAGCTGCTAGGACAGTCGACGTTTCGGCGTCTCGTACCACCGCTCCGTACGCCGCTGGTCCTGGATTGCCACGCGCCCCGCCGTCTGCTTCGACTATCAAGCGACTACCGGATGTGTCGGCTACAGGCGCCTCCGGGTCATCGAAAAGGCCTGGTCCACCGCGCTCGTTGGCCGATTGCCGAGCCATTCAGACCCCCGACTGTGTCAAACCTGATTGGGCCAAACCTGATTGGGGCGTACGGATGAGAATCCGGCCGCATTCCTCGCAGCGCAGCACCTCGTCCTCGGCTGCCGCAGTGAACGCGCGCAGATCGGCCGCGTTGATCTCCAGCTGGCATCCCGTGCAACGACGCTGCCGCAGTTCAGCGGCACCGACTCCGCCATGATTGGCGCCGATCTTGCCGTACAGACCGAGCAGCTCCGGTGGTATCAGCGGCGTGATCTCGTCCCGCTCAGTGTGCAGCGCGGCCATTTCGGCCTCGATTGCCGCGAGCTGACGATCACGTTCGGTAGTGGTTTCTGCCAAGTCGTCGTCGATCTGCTTTATCCGCGCACGGATCGTCTCTCGATTGGCCGTCGCTACCTCAAGTTGCTCCATCACCTCCAGCTCGGCATCTTCCAGATCGCTGATCCTCTTCTTGAGGTGATTGACCTCCTCCAGCATCGAGGACAGCGCCTTGGGATCGGCCACGGTACCGTCCGCGATCCGGGCTTGATTCCGCGTAAGCCGGTCGCGGACCGGGTCCAGATCACTCTCGGCTTTTGTTTGCTCCAGCTCCAGATCTGAAATCGCAGTCTCCGCAGCCACGAGATCTGAGGCCAGCGCCGCTCTCTCGGTTTGCAGCCTGGCAATCGCCGCGTGGAGTGGCAG
>DATCXA010000050.1:0-4414 GCA_036566085.1 Propionibacteriaceae bacterium | reverse complement strand
CGGGCATACCTGCTGCGCTGGGGACGTCAGCCGAACTCGCCTGCCGCGCGGCGCGAAGCTCGGCTGTTCTTCGGAGTCAGCGGCGATCCGTCGATTGAGGAGCTGGCTGCGATCGCCGAGGTCTACCCGGTTTTTCGGATCGCCATAGGCGGGACATAGGTCCCTACGGCAGCGGCCCGAAGCGGCGGATAGTAGAGCCAGGACAAAGGAGCATCGCCATGATGTACTACGGCCTGGCATTGGTGGCTAGGGTATGACTTTCATGATCATTGGGAACCTCCTGTTCTGGGGATTGTTGATCTTTGTCGCTGTGCTGGTGGCTCGGTACGTCCGACAGGGCAATAGTGTTGCCTCCCCACCCGCTGAGCCCTCGCCACAACAGATCGCGGCACAACGATTTGCCAGCGGAGAGATAACCGGGGAGGAGTACCTACATCTTTTGCAGGTCCTGAGATCCGGTGTGTGACCTCCGGCCGTAGCGCTCGCAGCAGTTGGCCTGTAGAAGTAGCACCGGAGACGCCGCCAACAGAGAGGCCGAAGATGTCTGTCGCTACGTCCGCCGTTGAGAGGTTGCAAGATGTAGCTGGACGAGCCGGCGCTATTACGGAAGCTGATGAGCGCGCCACGGCCACCGAGCTCAACGTCGCGGTCGCGGCCGTACACGGAGCCGCGACCTTCTATGACGATCTAGCGCGGACCCGCAGGGGTAACCGGCACTGTTGACTATCTATGGTGAAAGTCATCAAAGCCCATTAGAAAGCGCAGCAGACATGTCTCAGTCAGAAAAGCCGACATCGACGACGCCCAGCTCGGCCGAGGCCGCCAGCGACGCATTCTGGGCAGCCGCCGAGCTTGGAACCAGCCTCATCGAGCTCGACCGTCAAGAATGCCTGGAGCTGCTCGCCGCCAAATCGGTGGGCCGGCTCGCCTATGTCGTCGACAACGGTGCCCGCATCCTGCCTTTCAACTACGTCTTAGCCGAGGACTCCGTCATCTTCCGCACGGTTCCCGATGGCGAGATCTACTCCCATGCACTTAGCTCGATCTGTGCCTTCGAGGTCGACGAGACCGATGAGTTCTTTGAGTCGGGTTGGAGCGTGGTCGTCGTTGGGCGATTGGAACTGGCGAGCGAAGAGGACTTCGCCCGCATGCTTTACAGGAAGCTGCCTGAGCCTTGGGCGGGTGGCTCTCGATACATGTTTGTACGGCTGCGGTGGGAACATGTGTCCGGACGGAGGGTAATCGGTCACGGTAGGTGAGCCCTAGAGTGCCGTTGCTGACCCAGGGTGCTGCTGTGGAATAACGGCGACGGGACACGTGGCGCGATCGAGTACAGCGCGGGCGACGGAACGGATCCAGCGCGTAAACTCCCGGCCGCGGTAGGGACCGCCGACAACAAGCAGCTGTGCGTCAGTCGACATCGAGGCTACTGTGTCGCGAGGCGGGCCAGCCAGTAAGAAGGTTTCCACGTCGACATCGGGATAGTCGGCTTTCCAGCTGGCCAGGATCTCAGCCATATTGAGCTTGGTGCTCTGCTCATCATTTGCCAGCTCGGATAGCGGTGCTGAGTGCACCACCAGCACCGGAGCCTGACGGAGGCTGGCCTCCGTGAAGGCAAAGCCGAGAGTGCTCGATGAGGAGTGCAGCCCGTCGATGGCGACGGTTATGGGGCGCCGGTCGCTGGCCGGCGCTTTCCAGCCGCGAGGCACCGTGACCACCGGATGTCGCGACATACTGGCGACCGTGCTGGCCGTATGGCCTAGTGGCATGGCCCCACTGAGGGCCCGATGATCTTGGCCAAGCACCGTTAGTTCCGCTCTTTCAGACAGCCGGGGCAGCAGCGACTCAGGGCTGTCGATCTCGATGAGCTGGTCGAGATGCATCCTTGGTGGTACTGCCAAGGTGCCGGCCACCTTGTTCAGTAGTACTTGGCGCTCCTGACGCCCCTGAGCGATTGCGGCTGCCATCTCGCTCGACGGCACCAGCGGCACTTCGTACGCGTGAACCAGCAGCACGTCATCCTTGCGTAGTTCGGCTTCGCGTACCGACCACTTGGCGGCCGCCTCAGCCTCGGCCGAGTCATCTATTCCGACGATGATCAAGCGGGGGCGGGTCTGCTCGGCGCTTTCGCCGCGCTCAGCTGTGAGCATGAACGTGAACATAGGGTGTCCCTTCGCACGACGATTCCATAGTGGTCGGCCTACGCTGTCGACAGTCATGATCATTGGTCGTCGATCTTGCGGGACCTTGGTCCCGGCAGGGGAGCGGGTTGATCATTGGCTACTTCCTGAGGGGCCTAAACCGCTGATATGGCGAAGGTCCCGTTGTTGCGTTGCTTCAGACCATGACGCGGATCCCGGACTTTCCGACACGAGGATGGAGTCGTTCGATGTCGATCAGACACAGCCGTCCTGCTCGATGTGGCGACAGACCTCAAATCAGTCATCATCATGAGTCGGTAGTGAAGCTTCCAGGTTGGAACACTGGCACCCAGGGAGAGCAGTGATGGCCTCGGTGATTGCTGGGCTGAGCTCACTGGAGGCATCGCGGCGCCTGGCCGCGGATGGTCCGAACCAGCTGCCCGAGCCGCGGCGGCCGTCGGCGCTGCGGCACCTCGGCAAGCAGTTCATCCACCTGCTGGCGAACTTGCTGTGGGTGGCGAGTGGCCTGGCACTACTCGCCGGTCAGCCCGCACTTGCGGCAGCGATCGTCGTGGTGATCGTTCTCAATGCGGTCTTCGCATTTGCTCAGGAGTACCGCGCTGATCGTTCGGCCGAGCGGATGCGCTCGCTACTGCCGATGAGCGCCCGGGTACGCCGCGACGGCCAGTTGCGGGTCGTCGACGCAAGCCAGCTGGTGCGTGGCGACCTCGTCGTCCTTCGACCGGGAGACCCGGCTTGTACTGGTGCGACGATCAGAACCATGGCCACAACTACCAGCGACTCCGCCCGACAGAGCACCTCCGAGGCCGCTGCCTCGCTCCCCTTCACGACCGCCAGGACTTCGAGGACGCCGAATGGGGTCTCCTCGCCCGCGGTACTGAGCGCCAAGTCCGGGCCGATGATGGCCGGGTGGTCTGGGACCTGGATGCCTACACCTTCCTCGAGGAACCGACCCCGGACACGGCGAACCCCAGTCTGTGGCGTCAGGGCCAGGGACCACGACGTTCCGCCTGACCCATGACGACTTACTCGGCCTCGTGACGGGAAGCATGGACCTGCCCTCCGCGATCGCAGCCGGCACCGTGGAGGTCGAGGGTAACCCCGCTGACCTCGCTTTGCTGGTTTCGTTGCTGGCCCCCGTCGATCCGGACTTCGCGATCGTCGCACCCTGACCTCTACGTTTCTAGGCTGGCTGCATGGATGACCGCCCATATCCGCGATTTACATTCCGGCAGATCCCCGGAAGCCGGCTGTGAGCGACGTCGAAGAGGGCGTGGACGCCCTCTTGATGGACGGCAGGATCGTTCACGTTCGGCCACTCTTCGAAGGGGACACTGAGGCGCTGAGCGCGCTGTACAGTCGCTCGTCACCGCGAAGTCGTTATCTACGCTTCTTCACTGCTGGCATCTCGATCGATCGTGAGGTCCAGCGGCTGATCGCGCCGAGGGATGATCATGTGGCGTTGCTGGCCGAACATGAGGGGGTCGCTGTCGGTGTTGCCTCGTACGAGATCTTGAACGGCACCCAGGCCGAGATCGCAATTCTGGTGGACGACGCCTGGCAGGGCGATGGTATCGGCTCACTACTCATCGAGCATCTGGCTGCGGTGGCTCGCAGAGCCGGCATCGATGAGCTCATAGGCGACGTGCTCGCCACTAATGTCACCATGCTGCGTACCAGCGCAAGCCTGGCTCCCGGGGTTGCTCGTGATCATGGCGAGGAGCCCGACGTAGTCCGCATCCACATTCCAACCCAGCCTGACGAACGCGCGCTTGCAGCAGCTGGCATACGTGATCGCACCGCCGAACACAATTCACTGCGCCCGTTGCTAGCGCCAGCATCGGTGGCCGTGATCGGTGTCAGCCGATCGCAAAGCGGCGTCGGGTACGAGATCCTTCAGGCCCTCCGTGATGGGGGATTCACCGGACGACTGTATCCGGTCAATCCGCACGCCAAGATCATTGAGGGGCTGGACTGTTACCCGTCGGTCGGCGCCATTCCGGAACGGCTGGACTTGGCGATCATTGCCGTGCCAGCTTCCAGAGTGGAGCAGGTCATTGAGGAGTGCGGGTCCGCGCAGGTGGGTGCAGCGGTCGTACTCACCGCGGGGTTCGGCGAAACCGGACCTTCGGGTGCGGCGACCGAAGCGCGCCTTCTTGCCTTAGCCCGCCGGCACGACATCCGCGTCGTGGGACCGAACTGCATTGGAGTGATCAACACCGACCCCTATGTGCGCCTGAACGCGACCTTCG
>DATCXA010000044.1:0-6058 GCA_036566085.1 Propionibacteriaceae bacterium | reverse complement strand
TCATGGCACCAGCTGTTGACTAACACAAAGCGCAATGTGTGACGGCGCTAACACGGGCGCTGCCGTTAGGTGACCGACACCCCGTTGGGTTTGGGCCGGGCGCGGGCACCTCTCCGTACAACATTGCGAATGGCCTGCCATTAAGGATGTCGAGTTCCAGTTCCCCCCGCGCGAGCAGCCACTGCTCACCCATCCAGCGATCGTGCCCTAACACGTAGGTTTGCGCACCGCCGGGTGTTCGTGTGATCTCGCCGAGGACGACGCCGCGAGTGGTGTCGTACAGATCCACGCGACAGAACGGCAAACCAACTGCCATGGACAGGTGTTTCGCTGTCTCGACCATCCGAGGAAGCGATTCAGGCACGGGGATCGTCGGATCGATTATCCTCGTGGTTGTAATGGGACCCAGGTCATCACCCTGAGCAGTCACGTACTTGTATGTGACGCTCGAGTCCCTGCCGTGCTCAGCAACCCTGCGTAGGAGCACCTGCAACACTCGGCCGTAGGCCACGTAGATCTTGACGTCGTCGGGTATGAACCCTCCCGAGGGTTGCTCCAGAAACTGCTCGGCAAAGTAGATCCCCCAGACTTTCTTCTCGTGTGCTGCCCGTGCGAAGTGATCGACGACCTCGCTCGACGTGAACTGCTGCGCACCGTCCACGGTCACGAATCTGCCGGGTGACAGGCGCCTCAGAGGCAGGACACCGTGGCTTGCCGCACCGCCGTCCGACTTGAGAACAAACTGCTCCGGTAAACCATCGAGATCAATGTCTGCGAGCGAGCGCCAAGTCGCGAAGACCTGCGGGGATGCAACGCCATGGCTGGCAGCGAACTCGTAGATCGCCAACTTGTACGAGAGTTGCCGCATCGGGTGCGTTGATTCGGGGTCCGCTTGTGCCATGGCGATGCCGTAGTTCTTGAGGGACTGCAGCTCGCGGTGGAAAGAGGGCCCCTCGAGCCTCGCCCGTGTTCGGCGCAGGGTCTCGCGGTGGTAAGTCAGTTGGTTTCGCGTCTCTGGATAGTCGATGAGCTTCTCACGAGCGGTCTCCAACTCTTCTGTCAGGCGCGCAACCTCGGCGCCGAGTTCATCGATTCGGCGTCGCTTCGCCCCGATCGGGAGACGCCTGCGCACGATCCTCGCCGCGCGCTTCACCATTGGCCAGCGCATGTCAGACCGAGACCTGGGCAATCCCGTTGCCTACGTACTTCATGTCGCCGCTGCCGAATAGTGTCGCGTCGTCGGCCTGCCATGTGTGGTTCTTGGAACTACCGCGCTGCAGAACGAAGTTGAAGCGGTCTGCCGCGTATACCCGGCCGCCGTTGGCGATGACGGTGGCAAGGAACGTCGTGTCCTCGGAGCGTGGCAATGCCGGGAAGGGATGCGTAAGAAATATATCGCGGTGGCCGGTGAGGGTCCCGCCGCGCACGAACTCGCTGTCGCGGTGCTCGTGGTTGGGATAGGTCAGGATCTTGGCGTTTCGCGATTCGACGTACACGTAACTGGCTCCCTTGCCGACCACCTGCGCACCGGAGTACTCAAGAGCGCGGCACAAGTCGTGGAGGTACCAGGGCGCGTAGTGGTCATCGTCGTCCATCTTCGTGACGATGTCACCGTCCGCTGCCGCCACCAGTTGATTCAGGCACGTTCCGAGGGAGTCAGACGTCGGAGCCTTGAGGATCCGAAGGTCCGCGATCCCGAGCTCGCTCGCCCGACCGGTCAGGAACGAAACGTCCGGATCGAAGCCGTGCGCCAGCAGCAAGAGCTGTGGTGCCACGGCTTGCTGCGCAGCTACAGTCTCGAGAACCGCTGGAAGGTGATGGGGCCGGATGGTCGGCAGGATGATCGACACAGAAAGACCGGGTGCCGGAGCCGGCGCTAGCCCAGCTTTGTCCAGCAACGCGTCCACCCGGTGGCGGTACGTGTGTTTGGACCAGACGTCCCGCTGAGCGAGGTGGACCTTTCGGTCCCGGTACTCCCGGCTTCTCAGCAAGGACCTGATCTCAGCGTGGGCCTCGTCCTCAGTGGATACCTGCGTGATCGAGCCGGAGGGGAAGAACGCATCGATGGCCGGGCTGGGTGGTGAGACGACTGCCGCGCCGCTGGCGGTTGCCTCGAAGATCCTGCGCGCGCACATGCTCTCGGATGCAGGCACAGAGTTGACGTTGAGAATCACCTTGTATGCGTGATAGGCAGCCAACATCTTCGAGTACGGAAGGCTACCTCGGACGAAGGACTGATACTGCTTTGGGAAGTGGTAGTTCGTGTTGGGCAGGTCTTGGTGCCGGGCGAAGATGTCGAGCTGGAACTTGCTTGCCGCAGGCAACAGATAGTCCATCTGCTCGCGCCGCTCGGGGTACTTGTGACGGAAGTACATGCCGCCGAACGCAACCTCGGCATCCCGTCGGAGATGACCCACCCTCCCCGGATTGTGCATGCGAGGTTGTGCCGCAAAGGGAAGGACGTAGACACGCTCATGCCCGAGCCGTTCTCGATAGGCAGGCACCATTGCCGCCTCGGTCGTGAATACCACGTCGAAGAGGGCGGCTGTCGCAAGGAAGTCGTCGAAGTGTGGCGGGTCCTCCTTGTTCCAGAAGACCGTGGGAACTCCCTGCTGCCGGAACGATGCGACCATCTCGACGAGAGCTGGCCTCGGGGCAGACGGGCCCACGAGATGGTAGGTCCAGGCTCCGTCGTTTCCTGCCCAAGCACTTTCGACAAGGAGGAGGTCAAAACCCGCCGCTAGTTGTTCGCGCCAAGACTCCGGCGTTACGAGCGTCTGGTTCCACTCCGGATCAAACGCCTGGGCAGAGAACTCGTCGAGAACGGCGGCCACTCGCACGTTTGCCAGTCGTGGCAGCCCGTCACGGGACTCCACATCAGGCAGATCGGCAGCTGAAGAGGAGGATCGAGCCGCGGCGGATATGCCGCGATCGACGTGTGCGAGCTTGCGGTGCACATCCCGGACCAGCGGCGAGAGCTTCCCAACCGAAGTGGCTGTGTAGTCGATCCGACGCAGCCGCGTCCGAAACTCATCCTGACGCCGAAGGTTCGTGAGCGTGATCCATCGTGCGGTGAGGGCCACGTGTAGAAGCACCACCGTGAGGGCTCCGACCGACAGGAGTGTTATCGCGCCGCCATCCGCGGCTTCGATCTCCAAAGTCGTCCAGGTGCCAGCGACCGCCACTAGGACGAGAATGCCCGCCACGACTCCGGATGGCGTCAGCCAAGGACGTGCAGCGCGGCGCAGTGCTCCAGCGGCACTCCTTCGCCGACTCATTGAACTCGGGAACGGCGCGTCACTCATGGGTCGCTCTCTGTGTTCGCTGTCCGGCAGCGCCGACCAGCTGATCTCTCAGGCCCAGGTACGTCTGGGTCGAGTAGTGGAAAGGGGCCGGTCCCCATTTGTGCGCTTCGTCGGTGCGGGCCGGCAGCCCCTGTCCGATCAGGGGTGCCCCCACCTCCTCACGGATCGCTGCGTAGTAGGGCCCGAACAGGCGATTCCCCTCGCCACCAGTAATGCCGAAGCTCGCCGGGGCAGCCTTGCCTTCAACGTCGAGCGTCGCCCAGGGAAGGGCGACGACGACGAGGCGGTCGAGAAGGCCCTGCTCGTCAAGGAACCGTCGCCACGGTCCCAGGCTGGACCGGAACTGGTCGAGATGCTCGGCCGAGCCAAAAGGGACATGTCGATAGCCAGCGAGGCCGGCGTGGTCGCCCACTCTGCGAAGCTCGATCGAGTCGGTCACCACGTGTCCCTCATCATCGGCGTAGAAGCCCAGCCGCTCGTCGACGAGGTCCCACAGGAGCAGGTCGATTTTGTCGGAGAGGTCACGCAGCAGCGGCAGCATGCTTGAAGAGGCGTCTGTCTTCACCTGGCGCAGCTGAAATGGCGATAGCCCATGACCCTCGGGCAGCGGAACTGGCGCCGGCGGTGACAGGGCGCTGATGAGCGAAGATCTCGCGACGTAGCGGAGCAGTGAGAAGTCCTTGCGGTCGAGGAACTCGAACGTGTCTCGAGACACGCAGCTGCCATAGATGAAGGTACGGACCACAGCGCGGCTCAGATCGTCTGCCGGTGTCGGGGAATGTACTTCTTCGACGTGCTGTCGTGCGGGGCCACGTGCGTCATCCGAAGCTGTGCGCGGGCGTCACGCAGAAGCTTCTCGGCCTTGGCGTGTTCACCCTTGGCGACGTTCCAGGCCCACCAGCGGTAGGCCCGCGCCGTCTCGTAGGCAGGGCCATCGAGCACCATCTCGCCCTTGTGCAGCCAGATCGCCCGGGTGCACATCTCCTCGATCGTCTGGGCGGCGTGCGAGACGAGGAAGATCGTGCCGGCCTCCCGACGGATCTCGGCCATTCGCGCCTCGCTGCGCTCCTTCGTGGCGGCGTCACCGGTCGCCAGAGCCTCGTCGATGAGCAGGATCTCGGGCCGCGCGGACGCGGCGATGGCGAAGCGCAACCGGGCGCCCATCCCGGATGAGTACGTCTTCATCGGCAGGTGGATCGAGTCACCGAGGCCGGCCAGATCCACCACGTCCGGTATCGCCTTCGCCACCTCGTCTGGCGTCTTGCCCATCGCGAGCAGGCCGAGGCGGACGTTCGCCATGCCGGACATGTCGGGGACCAGCGCCGCGTTCACACCGAGGAACGACGGGGTCGCCTTGGCGAGCACGGTCCCGCGGGTCGGCGTCTCGAGCCCAGCCATGACTCGCAGCAGGGTGCTCTTTCCCGAGCCGTTGTGGCCGACGACCCCGATCGACTCGCCGGACCGGGCGACGAAGGTCACGTTGTTCACCGCCCGCACCGTGACGTTGCGCGACCAGCCGAGGCTTGCCAGGGCGCGAGCGCCACGGCCGCGGCCACCGTCGCGCTTGCTGGTGGGGACCCGGTAGTGGACGGAGAGGTTGCGCACCATGACGGTCGGCTCACCGATCGGGACGACGATGCCCTTCTTCGGGGCCTCGTCAGGGAAACCCTCCGGCAGGTTCAGGACCTGGGTGACAGGCCCGGTCTCAGGCAGGTTCTCAGGCACGGCCGTACTCCTCCTCCGCCTGCCAGAAGTAGACGAATCCCAGGATCGGGGTCACGACGGCCCACGCGCCCAGGGTGAGCCACAGCTCGAGTGCCGGAGTCGTGCCATAGATGAGCAGTTCGCGGGAGAGCTCTATCGCGCAGTAGGCCGGGTTGAGCTGCATGATCTCGAGCAGCGTCGGGTGGGTGATGAACCGCTCGAGCGTGAACATCACCCCTGACCCATAGAGCCAAAAGCGTGAGATGAAGCCGAGCACGTGCCGCAGGTCGGGGATTGCGCTCCTCAGGCGGGCGGCATAGAAGATGAGCCCGGCGTTGAACATCATGAGCAGGAGGAAGACGAGCGGGAACAGCCCCCAACGCCAGGTGATGTCCGCATGCGGCGGGATCACCGTGATCATGACGAGCATGGTCACGATGACCGGGATCATCGAGAGTGTCTCGCGGATCAGCAGGGCCATGGGGATGGCTGCTCTTGGGAACGAGAAGGCGCGGATGAGGTTCTTGCCGGAGTTCATCACGCCTGCGCCCCCGGTCAGGGAACGGGAGGTGTAGGAGAAGAGGAAGACCCCGACGAGCAGGAACCCGATGAAGTTCTCCACGCCGCGGCTCGTCCCGAGGATCAGTCCGAAGATGACGTAGTAGGCGAAGCCGTCGAGGATGGGGCGCCCGATGAGCCAGAGATTGCCGAGCAGCGTGTCCCTGTTGCCGGAGAACGCCCTCGCCCGGGAGTCGGCCCAGATGAAGTGCCGGCGTTGGTGCAGGTCGGCCAGATACCTTCCGAGGTTTGGCCGCACTCCCACTGGAGAAAGGCGACTGATGTCGACCTGCTCGAAGTTGACGACGTCGAGGTCGGCGAGCGGCGATTGACGCGGGGTTCGGCGGTGTTCACGCGCCATGGCGCACTCCCAACCGCTCGTAGATCGTCCGGTACGTCTCCGCCTGGGCCTCCCACGTGCGGGTCCGTGCGAAGCGCCGGCCATTGCCGCCCAACCGTGCCACGAGATCCGGGTCCGCTGCCAATCGGTG